>CADAMY010000018.1 GCA_902789095.1 Oscillospiraceae bacterium
TGATAAGGAAGGCCGGTCGAGCCGCCCTCCCTGAAACATATTTTTCGCCCTGTTTTATACCTTCATCTGGACTTTACACAAAATTCGGGACGCTACCCAAATTAGCCGCCTTTTCTCCCTCTCGCAGTATCTTTATACGGCTTCGGGTCGAAAATGCGGCTTCTTGCATACTTTCTCGAAGTCTTCCAGTTTGTCGAAAAATACTTTTTCGACAAACTGAGGCTGCCCAAAACGGGCAGCCTTATGACTTAAATTAATATTTTTTAAGAACAATGCAATAATTTGCCGTTTTAAATCGTTTTATATATGAAAGCTGATATTTGGAGGAAGAAGTCATGACTGTTTTTCTCAGAGAAGATGATATTTTCTCATACGCCTTTGATAATTATACCGACATGATTTACAGGATAGCGCTGAACAATATGCGTAATGATTCTGACGCTCAGGACATTGCGCAGGAAGTGTTTGTTCGTCTTATTGAGCAGCCTAAAATATTTAAAGATGCAGAGCATTTAAAGGCATGGCTTATAAGGGTGACGATAAACTTATGTCATGATGAAATCAAAAAAAGAAATCGAATCCAGCCGGATACGGAAATTAGGGACGAGGCTGTTTTTGACGAACACCCTGTAACCGAAGCGGTCAATTCTTTGCCTGAAATTTATCGAAACACAATTTATCTGCATTATTACGAAGGATACACCGCAAAGGAGATCGGTAAAATCCTCGGTGAAAATGAAAATACCATTCTTTCCCGGCTTTCAAGGGCAAGGCAGAAGCTTAAAGAAAATTTAGTGGGAGGCTTTGATGATGAATAAAGACGATTACATTAAAGAGATGACTGAAATAAAGGCGCCTCAGAAGCTTAAAGAAAAAATTCTGAACGATAAATATAATAATCGTAAGATCAAAAAGAAAAAGAATGTGCTGCGTTATCTGGCTGTGGCTGCGGCGTGTGTTGTTCTTGTGGGTGGTCTTATGCCGCTTGTTTCTTATCTGACAACTGCAGTCGCAAAAAGCACAGATAAAGTGTCATATTATGCTGCTGATGACAGCAATGCAGATTATGCTGCGCCTGTGGGAGAAAGCATCGGCAAGTCTGCTTCAGCTTCATCAAATTCTTCATTCAGCGCCAAAACAAATTCAGAAAGAAAAATCACAAAAAACGCTGAGTTAACCGTGCAGACAAAAAATCTTTCCGAGTTTATTGATTCATTGAATAAAAAGACCGAAGAACTTGAAGGCTATAACGAGAGTGTCAACGTCGGAGATTACAGCTCAGGTTATGCTCAGATTCGGGTCAGAATCCCGGCTGACAATCTTGATGCGTTTATTGCCGCCGTTGACGAAATGGCAACAGTTAAATCCAGAAATGTTACGCTCCAAGATATAACGGATTCATATACTGACGTTGAGAGCCATATAAAAGCGCTTGAGACTGAGGTGAATGCCCTGCTCGGCATACTCGAAAAATGTCAGACTGTAGCTGAAACGATTGAAGTTCAGGACAGACTTGCTCAGGTCAGAGGAGAGCTGGACTCGCTAAAATCGCAGAAGCAGAATTACGATTCGCAGATTAGCTATTCTGCGGTCAGCATTTCGGTAAGCGAAGAGGAAAGAATCGTAAAAAGCGACAAATCGTTTTCTTCAAGATTAAAGGCAAAGTTTGAAGACAGTTTGTATAATATCGGCAATTTCTTTGAGGAGCTTGCGGTCAATCTTTTCGGCGGAATTTTATATATTCTGATTGCGGCGGCGGCAGTTGCTGTATCGGTATTTGTCATAAAGGCAATAAGACGAAAAAAGAGCTGAAATAGTAAACAAAACGGAAGGCTGTTGTGCTTTTTAATCAACAGCCTTCCGCTTATATGTCCCAAAAAAAATCATTGACTTATTTCGTTACATTGTATATAATATATTAAGAATACTATAAACTATTCAAGATGTTAAACAGAGGAGTATGACAATGGGCGAATCAAATAATGAAGCAAGCAAAGTTCGCGGTGCTGAAGTATCTCTTTTAGAGATTATACGCCTTTTGATTTCAAAAATTCATTGGCTGATTATTTTCGGTTTGTTAGGGTGTGTGGTAGTATATCTGGCTACATACTTTTTTGTAACACCGCAGTATCAATCTTATATAACGCTTTATATTTATAACAATGCTTCGTCGTCAACGGGCAACGGAGCGATTGACAACAGCGACCTTCAGGCGGCGCAGAATCTGGCTTCAACTTATACTCATATCATAAGAAGCAACAGTATGCTTGATGATGTTTCTAAAAGACTGGAGCAGCAGGGTACACTTGTAAGCAGAGGTCAGCTTTCAGACGCAGTCTCGGCAGAAATCGTCAAGTCGAGTCAGTTCCTTAAAATTGTAGCTACTACGGATTCCAAGGAACTTTCTTACAATATAGCGCAGGCATTCGAGCAGATTGCGCCGACATCTATTCCCAAAACGATCAAGGCCGGTGTTGTAACGGTAATTGATAAGGCTGAAGTGCCTTCAAAACCGTCTTCGCCGAATATTGTTCTTTTCTCTGCAATCGGATTTGTCAGCGGCGTATTGTTTACTTCGTTATTCTGGATAATCAGAACTCTTCTTGATACAACAATATATATTTCAGATGATATTAAAGATATTTCAGACGTCACCGTACTCGGTCAGATATTTGAGCTTGACGTTGATAAAAAGGATGAAAAACAGTGGACGGTAGTTGAAGGAGGCTTTATTTATGCAAATCGCAAACATACCTAAGATTACCTTTAATAAAATAAGCCGCAGGAAAAATCACGAGCACGTCAGAAATTCAACACGCTATCTTTTGAATCCCGATTCTCCGTTTGCCGTTAAAGAAGCTTATATCAATTTAAGAACGAGCCTTCTTTTCTGCATGGTAGCGGACAAGTCCAGAAGCTGCCGTACTTTTGCAATAACAAGCGCGAACCCTTCAGAAGGTAAGAGCGTTACGTCCGCAAACGTAGCGGTCAGTCTTGCTATGCTCGGCAAAAAGACTCTGCTTATTGATGCGGATATGAGACGTCCTACTCAGAATAAAATCTGGGGAATCAAGTCAAAAGGCGGTCTTTGCGACCTTCTTGCAAATATTGATAACTGCGCTGTAAACGAACTCAAAGAAATTCCGCTTTCAATTATCTGCACGGGCACTATTCCTCCTAACCCTTCGGAACTGCTTTCTTCGGATAATATGAAGACGTTTATTGACGTTATCTCCACTCAGTACGATTATATTATAATTGATACACCGCCTATCAACTCCGTTGCCGACGCGAGAATTATTTCCAAAATCGTTGACGGCGTTGTTATAGTTGCCAGAAGCGGAAAAATTACCGGCAATGACTTTATAAATTCCGTCAATGTTATAAGAGAAGCGGGCGGAAATATATGCGGCACCGTTATAAACGGCGTAGGCAGCAAAGCGGACAGAAGCCATAACTACTACCGCAATTATAAGAGATACGGTTACGGCTATTACAGATATAAATCAAAATATTATTATACGCGTAATTACTACAAATACGGCGGTAATTACTACAACAATTATTATTACAGCAGCGATAACAATTCTGAAAGCAGTAAAGATAATGAAAAATCAAAAAAATGATATAGAAAATGATATAAATAATCTTTTCAGCGTGGATTATCACGCTCATGTGCTTCCCGGCTGTGATCATGGCAGCAAAAACCTTGAAACGTCTCTTGCTCAGATGGAAATGGCGTCAGAAGCAGGTGTAAAAGTTATTTGCGCTACGCCGCACTTTTACCCTCAGAGAGAGAATGTTGACGCTTTTATTTCAAGAAGAGAAGAGTGCTACAATCTTTTGGCTAAAAATTTAAAGCCCGAGATGCCGAAAGTTCTGAAATCGGCTGAAGTTCTGATGTGCGAGGGTATTGAGCATCTTGAAAACATTGAGGTCCTCTGCCTTGAAAACACGAATGAACTTCTTTTTGAAATGCCTTTTTATGCCGAGTGGCCGGAAGAACTGGTTGAATCCGTCCTGAATCTGCAGGGAATCAGGAGCGATATTACTTTTATCATGGCGCACGCTGACAGATACAGCATCAAACAGGTGGAAACTTTTATCCGCGAGGGAATAAAGCTTCAGCTTAATATTGATAACCTTTCTCATTCCATTAAGAATAAGCATCTGAAAACATGGATCGCTCAGGGTCTTGTTGTCAGGATAGGAAGCGACATTCATCAGCGGGATAATACATACAAGTTTTGGGACAAAGGCAGAAAAATCTTTTTAAAAAGCAGCAAATAAATTCGGTAACTGATCGGAGATGTTAAAATGAGTATTTCACTTTCTGAACATCAAGCGATTCTCGCCGGTATGCTTGAAGATTTTGATGCTGTATGCAAAAAAAATAATATAAAGTATATGCTCTTTTCAGGTACGGCATTAGGCGCAGTGCGTCATCACGGTTTTATTCCCTGGGATGATGACGTTGACGTTGCGATGACCCGTGATGAATATGAGCATTTTTTTGAATGTGCGGCAAAGGATTTTGATAACAAAAAATATTTTGTTCAGCAGGAGTTTACTTCTCACTGGCCGATGCCTTATTCAAAGCTGAGACTCAACAATTCCGCCTGCATTGAAAAATATCACCCGAAGGACAGGGAAATGCATCAGGGAATTTATATTGACATCTTCCCGATTGATAATCTTTCAGATAATAAGCTGATGCGAAAGATCCAGTTTGCCGCATCAAAAATCGTTATTTCAAAATCTCTTTATAAAAGGGGATATTCAACAGACAGTCTTGCTAAAAAGCTTTTTATGATTGCGTGCATTTTTTTGCCGGCAGGTTTATTTAAAAAAATCACGATAAATAAAAAAAATAAAAACACGGCGCTTGTTCATTCGTTTTTCGGAGCAAGCAAAAGTTTTAATAAAAGCGTTTATAAGCGGGAATGGTTTACGTCGTTTACAGATGCGGATTTCGGAGAGAAAAAATATCCTGTGTCTGCTTTTTATGACGAGATGCTCACTACTCTTTACGGCGATTATATGCGTATTCCTCCCGAGAGCGAGAGAGAATGCAAACAGCACGCCGTTATAGTGGAAAAGGATAAAAATTATTCCGAATTTTACGATTATCAGAAAAATATGAAAATAGATACGTATTCAAGAAGCATCAGATGATTGGAGCGGTTTGATGAACAGCAGGCTTAAAATTTTACATATTGCCAGAATCACCAACGATATGGCAAACGGAATATGTGTTGTTGTTCCCCAGCATGTTTTAAGCCAGGGGAAATTTGCCGATACGTTTTTGCTCAACGTCGGCAGCGAAACGATATCAGGAGTTGAAAATCAGCTTCATTATCAGAACCCTGCCGATCTTGAAAAAGTTTTTGATCAATTCGGTGTTCCGGATATTGCTGTTTTTCATAATATTTATGTTATGGAATATACCGCTATATCAGGAGTTTTAAGAAATAAAAACATCCCTTACGTTATCGTGCCGCACGGAGCGCTGACGGAAAACTCAAGAAAGAAATCAAGACTTAAAAAAGCTGCCGCAAATTTACTTGTTTTCAACAGATATATCAAAGGCGCGTCGGCTATACAATGTCTTTCACAGGCGGAAAAAGATTCAACAAAAACCGATACGCAAAAATTCGTTTCAGCTAACGGCGTGTTTATGCCGCGGGTACAAAAATCGCATTTTCTGCAGAATGATGAAATACGATTCTTATATATCGGCAGACTTGACTATCATCACAAAGGTCTTGACCTTCTGATAAAAGGGGTAAGCATCTGCAAGGATTTTTTGAGAGAAAACAAATGCAGAGTCTATATTTACGGCGTTGATAAAAACGGCAGATACGATACCGTTAAAAGCTTTATCGAGTCTGAAGGAATATCAGATCTTGTCAGTCTTAATCTCGGAGTTTTCGGAAAAGAGAAGGAAGAAAAAATTCTTAACGCTGACTTTTTTATTCACACGTCACGTTATGAGGGGCTTCCGACCGCTATTCTTGAAGCTCTCAGCTATGGTTTGCCATGCGCAGTAACAGAAGGCACGCTGATGGGAGATATTATAACTCAGAACGATCTCGGCTGGTCATGCCCGACGGACGAAAACAGCATCGCTTCCATGCTCGTCAAAGCGGCAGAGGAAAGGTACACGCTGAACAATAAGTCGGCAAATGCCGTTGATTATATTAAAAATAATTTTGAATGGGATAAGATTTCTCAGAATGCCGTGAATATATTTCAGGATATAGTTTCAAAGAAATCACAAAAAATTACTGTCAGAAGTACAAAATAATATTAAAACAGAGGTACATAATGGTTAAAAACAAAGAGCCGATAGTTCTTCCGTCGCTGATTTTTTCTCTGTATCTGATCCTTTTTCCGATCGATTCAGCGCTGGGAGAGCTGATAGGAACCATATCGATAAATAATTACATAGCTATTGCCTGTCTTGCGGTAACGCTTGTATTTGCCATCAGGCGAATAATCTTTAAATTTGATAATTTTACGATTATTTATCTTGTCTATGTTCTTTATCAGGTTTTCAGTATAATAAAAGGCGGATACTTTTTTACAAACAGAAATATAATATTTTTGTTCTACAACTTTATGACTATTATTTTTATTCATGTTCAATGGACGGAGCGTGAAAAAAATAATTTTAAAAATATGATAATTCTGAGTATGATAGTTGCGTGTTATATTATTTTCACTAACATCAACTTCAACTCTTCAGGTCGTCTTTACCTTTCATTAGGCCGTAATATAGACCAGAACTACCTCAGCGCCAATCTTATTTTCGGTACGGCGATAATTACGAACTCGATGATACGGGCTAAAAAGACGAGACAAAGGCTTATTTTTGCAGCGCTGCTTATATGGATACTGGTTTGTATTTTCTACCTTGGCTCAAGAGGAAGCCTTTTCGGAAACTTAGTTGTAGCAGGATTGACAATTTGGCTCAACAGAAAGTCTTTCAATGTTCTGACTACATTAATTGTTGTTTTTTCAATACTGATTGCGGTTGGGGCGGCGCTGATTATGCTGCCGGACTGGATACGCGAACGATTCAGCTTTTCTTATATGATAAGCGACGGCGGCTCAGGAAGACTGACTTTGTGGAAGGATTTCCTGAACTACTATTCTGGAGAGTCTCTGGGCGAAATTATTTTCGGAAACGGTCGAGGATTCATATATGACGCTTATATGATCACCAATAACTGTACGCATAATATATTCCTGAAATCACTTGTAGAAGGCGGAATAATCGGTTTTATTCTTCACATAATTCTGTTTGTTGAACTGTTTATAACCGTCAACAAATCAAAATCAAAGGATATGATTGCAATAATTGCCGGATATATCGGCTGCGGAATGTTCCTTGATCTTGACGATTACCGAATTTTCCCGCTTATGATCATAATTATTATGATGTATAAAGACGAAGATTATAATTTCGGATATATAAGAAGTAAAAATAAATAATATAAAATTGAAAAGCTCAGGATAGCCAATCGGTATCCTGAGCTTAATTCATTTTTGACTGTATTCAGAAATTAAAATTTCGGCAATTTTGAGATACTTTCTGCGAGTTCCTCGTCTGTGGGAATATAGTCGGTCATTGTGCCGTCATGGAATTGCTCATAAGCGACCATATCAAAGTAGCCTGTACCTGTAAGACCGAATACGATAGTCTTCTCTTCGCCTGTTTCTTTGCACTTAAGCGCTTCGTCAATAGCGACGCGGATAGCGTGACTGCTTTCCGGTGCGGGAAGAATGCCTTCAACTCTTGCAAATTCTTCGGCAGCTTCAAATACGGCTGTCTGCGGAACTGAAACTGCTTCCATAAGACCGTCATCGTAAAGCTGAGAAAGAATTGAGCTCATGCCGTGGTAGCGAAGACCGCCTGCGTGGTTTGCTGACGGAATGAAGCCGCTGCCGAGAGTATACATCTTTGCAAGAGGACAAACCATACCTGTGTCGCAGAAGTCGTAAGCGTATGTGCCTCTTGTGAAGCTCGGGCATGATGCCGGCTCAACAGCGATGATTCTGTAATCTGCTTCGCCTCTGAGCTTTTCGCCCATGAACGGAGACATAAGACCGCCGAGGTTGCTGCCGCCGCCTGCGCAGCCGATGATGATGTCGGGCATGATGCCGTATTTATCAAGAGCGGCTTTTGTTTCAAGTCCGATTACTGACTGATGAAGAAGAACCTGATTAAGAACGCTGCCTAGAACGTAACGATAACCCTCAAGGCTTGTCGCTACTTCAACCGCTTCGGAGATCGCGCAGCCGAGACTTCCTGTTGTGCCGGGATGATCAGCGAGGATCTTGCGGCCGATGTTTGTTGTTTCAGACGGTGAAGGGGTAACCGATGCGCCGTATGTTCTCATAACTTCGCGGCGGAAAGGTTTCTGCTCATAAGAAACTTTAACCATATACACTTTACAGTCAAGGTCAAAATATGAACAAGCCATTGAAAGAGCTGTGCCCCACTGACCTGCGCCCGTTTCTGTCGTAACACCTTTAAGACCCTGCTTCTTTGCGTAATATGCCTGAGCGATTGCGGAGTTGAGCTTGTGGCTTCCGCTTGTGTTGTTGCCTTCAAATTTATAATAGATTTTTGCCGGTGTGCCGAGCTTCTTTTCAAGGAAATAAGCTCTGATCAGCGGAGAAGGTCTGTACATTTTATAGAAGTTGAGAATTTCTTCCGGAATCGGGAAATACGCTGTGTCATTGTCAAGCTCCTGCTTGATGAGTTCTTCACAGAATACCGGAGCCAGCTCTTCAGCTTTCATCGGCTCGTGTGTTCCTGGATTCAGAAGGGGAGCAGGTTTGTTTTTCATATCTGCTCTTACGTTGTACCATGCTGTCGGCAGTTCGTTTTCTTCAAGATAGATTTTGTAAGGGATTTTGTTTTCTGACATAAATATGACTCCTTTCATAATCCGGGACAAAATAAAAAACCTGTCCCGCAACATTGAATGCTGGGACAGGATTGATCCTGCGGTGCCACCCGGCTTGACGCTTTTGCGCCCTCTCTGCACGTACCTGATAATACGCCGACTATTGTTTACGGAGTGTCTCTCCGGCTTGCATACTAAAAATTCTGTTCGCCCTCGGAAGTCCATTCGATCTCAGCTTTTTTACCGCAATCGCAGCACCTGCGGCTCTCTGAAAAACAGTTCTGAAATCTACTTACTCTTCGTCATCGGTTTACTGCATTTTATCACCGACGAGCGTTTTTGTCAACGATTTTTTTAAAATAATTATTTTTAATCAAATAGAATATTAAAAAATGATAATAATTTTATAAGTTTTTAGGTTGATTTTAGGATAACGCTTTATAATACAGACAAATCAAACGAAAGGAAGCGTTATTATGAAAATGAGAATAAAAATATTATCCGCATTAATGGCGGCGGTTATGGTGCTGAGTCTTGCGGCTTGCGGCAAAACCGAAGATGAAACGACCGTATCAACCGAAAACGCAACAACTTCTGCATCAGTTACGGCAGAAAATACAGATTACTCGGTAGACACGCAATCAGTAACGGTTACCGATACAGACGGAAACGAAATTAAATCAGGCTCGGCGACAGTGAGCTTCGAGGGCAAAACAAAAACGATCTCAGCGGCATATCTTATAGACGGCGTTGACGTTGAAATAACATCGGGCGCATACAGCAGCGCATCGGAATCTTCTGACGAAGTCGTTTTTCTGGTAGTGAACGGCGGCTCGCTTAAAATAACCGGAACGGCGCAGACCTATGTAGGAATTTCAAAAACGGGCTCGGGCGCTTCGGGCGGTCAGGTGAATGACGATTATAATTTCTACGGAATCAACAGCGGTATCGTTGCCGCAGGCGAAAACACAAGCGTAGTTATCGAATATGCGTCGATCACAACTTCCGCAAACGGCTCAAATGCTGTCGTATCCACCTGCGGAGCTGAAGTCAGCATAAGCAGCAGCGTTATCACAACAACAGGCGAGTCAGGCTCAAGAGGGCTTCACGCAACGTATGACGGCACAATAAACGCTGACAGCGTAAAAATCACCACAAGCGGAAAATCCTGCGCCGCTCTTGCAACTGACAGAGGCGGCGGAACTATAAATGCGGCAAATATGACTCTTGAAACAAATTCTGCCGGCAGTCCGCTTGTATACTCAACAGGCGAAATTAACGTAACATCTTCAACGGGTACGGCAAATGCCGCTCAGATGGTTGTAGTTGAAGGCGGATCCTCAGCAACTGTGACAAAATGCAGCTTTGCCTGCACGGGCGGAGGAAACAGAACGGGTACTTCAGAGAGCAGTTCGGATTCTCACGTTATCGACGCAGGCGGAATATTCATCTACCAGAGCTTCTCAGGCGACGCCTCTGACGGAACTGATTATTTCAAAGCAACGGATTCAACTTTCACCGTTCTTACGGCAGGAGTGCCTATGTTCTATGTGACAAACATCACGGCTGATATTACTCTTGACGGCAACACTTTCGTCAGCGCTGACGATTCCGACAATTTGATTATCGCCGAGGAACAGGATCAATGGGGCAAAACGGGACAAAACGGCGGCAAGGTCACATTGAATATCACAAACCAGGATCTTTCATCGTATACGGCTTTTGTCGGCAGTTCTTCATCATCTCTGACTGTCAAGGCGACAGACAGCTCGTCGGCAGACATAAAAATACAGAACGGAACATGGTAATATATTGAGTTGATTTCTCCTTTAAATATACCTTTCTCATTTTAAGAGCAGGCGCATTCTCAAACGGATGCGTTTGTTTTTATATTTATGAATAATTATGAATAATTTGTAAATTTTTTCTTGACTTATTATATTAAATGGTATATGATAATTTTGTTATTTGGATTATCCAAATGATAGAGGCGCGAAAACTAAGAGTAAATACAGTTTTCTCTGGCAATCGAATCGTATTGAAAGGAGTTTTCGCCGAAGCTTTAAAGGCTTGCCAATGCCTTTACTGCTGGCTGTATGCAGAATATGTATGCGGCTGTCACATAGTATTTGTGGAGTGCTATCATCTGATAACTGAAAATATGTTGTCATTCGTAAGCTGTCCACAGGCTTACGAAATTTTTTTATGGAGGTTTTTTTATGAGCAAATCCAAAAAAATCCTGCTCGCACTTTGACTGTGAAGAATGCGAAGGCACAGGCTCGGCAGACGGCAGTATCTGCATTGCGTGCGAAGGCACCGGTACTGTTGACTGCGAAGAATGCGAAGGCACAGGTATGGTAAGAGCTTCATGGTGGGCTCTCGTTCCGCCGGTTATCGCTATCGTTCTTGCGCTTATCACTAAAGAAGTTTATTCATCACTGTTTGTAGGTATCCTGGCAGGTTCTATTCTCGGCTCCAACTTCTCCTTTACGGGAACTATGGATATCCTTACGTCAAACGGACTTATTGACGCTGTTTCAGGCACGGCAGGTATTTTCATTTTCCTCGTCGTTCTCGGCGCTATCGTTGCTCTTGTCAATAAAGCGGGCGGCTCGGCGGCATTCGGCAAATGGGCTCAGACTCATATCAAATCACGCACAGGCGCAATGCTCGCCACTTTCGCTCTCGGCGTAATCATCTTTATTGACGACTATTTCAACTGCCTTACAGTAGGCTCTGTTATGCGCCCTGTAACGGATGGTCATAAGGTTTCAAGAGCAAAGCTTTCTTACCTTATCGATGCAACGGCGGCTCCCGTTTGTATGATAGCTCCTATTTCTTCATGGGCGGCGGCAGTTTCTTCATACGCTCCCGAAGGGCAGGGAATATCTCTTTTCATCAAAGCTATTCCTTATAACTTCTATTCGCTTCTCACTCTCGTATTCATCATTGCAATTTCAGCTATGAAGTTTGACTACGGCTCAATGAGAATCCATGAAGTAAACGCAAAGCTTAAAGGCGACCTTTATACCACAGGCGAAAAAGCTGAAGTAGCAGATGAAGACCATTCATCAAAAGGAAAGGTTATCGACCTTATTCTTCCTATCATCGTTTTGATTGCTGTATGTATCTTTGCTCTCGTTTACAACGGCGGTATTCTTGACGGCAGCAGCTTCGTTGCGGCATTCTCAGATACCGACGCTACCGTCGGTCTTCCGTGGGGCAGCATCATCGCTCTTGTATTCACTATTATTTATCTTTGCCTTCGCAAGGTTGTTACCGTTAAAGATGCTATGGAATGCATCCCCAAGGGATTCGTCGCTATGGTGCCGGCTATCCTCATCCTTACGTTTGCAACGTCACTTAAAAATATGACCGGCGTTCTCGGCGCAAAACCGTTCGTTTCAGCCGTTATGGGCAGCGCGGCAGGCAGCTTAGCATCATTCCTTCCGGCGATCATCTTCCTTGTTGCCTGCGGTATTTCCTTTGCAACAGGTACATCATGGGGTACTTTCGGTATTCTTATTCCGATCGTTATCGCAATATTCCCGTCAGGCGACGTTATGCAGATAATCGGTATGTCAGCCTGCCTTGCAGGTTCTGTATGCGGCGACCATTGCTCACCGATTTCTGATACAACTATCATGTCTTCTGCAGGCGGTCAGTGCAACCACATCAACCACGTTTCAACTCAGATTCCTTATGCGGTTTCTGTTGCGGCAATTTCGTTCGTAATGTATCTTCTTGCCGGATTTGTAAACAGCGCCGCAATCGTACTTCCCGTCGGCGTAGTTGTTACAGTAGGTTTCCTCTTTGTTATGAAAGCTATCGTTACTAAAAAGTACGGCAAAGAAAACATCTGATTTACAGTAAAACAAATAACAGAACAGGGTGCAGAATTTATAGCTTCTACACCCTGATTTTTTTGAGTTAAGTTTTTGATTTTATACTCCGAAATATTTAACGGCGTTATTGTAAGAAATATCCTCAATTATTTTGCCGAGGGATTCAATATCGTCAGACGGATAAAGTCCGTTTTCAACCATATCCCCGATAAGTCCGCAAAGTATCCTGCGGAAATATTCGTGACGCGGATAGGAAAGAAAGCTTCTTGAATCAGTGATCATGCCCACAAATTTGCCGAGTACTCCGAGATTGCCCAGAGCCTTTAGCTGCTCTCGCATACCGTCAATATTATCGTTGAACCACCAAGCCGAGCCGAACTGGATTTTTGATGATGCTTCATCGGTCTGGAAATTGCCGAGCATAGAGCCGATCACATAATTATCTTTCGGATTCAATGCGAAAAGAACGGTTTTCGGTAAAGCGGATTCTGAGTTGAGTGAATCAAGCATCCGAGAAAGCCCGTGAGCTATACGATAATCGTCAATTGAATCAAATCCCGTATCTGCTCCGATCGAGTTGAACATAAGCGTATTGTTGTTTCGCATGGGACCTATGTGGATTTCACATCCCCAGCCGAGGCGTGAATATTCTTTTGCAAAAAATCTGAACAATTCGGTTTTATATTTATCGGTTTCTTCGACGCTGAGATTTTCGCCGTCACGGGCTTTTTTGAATATCTTTTCAAGCTCGTCAATACCGGCTCTGGCATACGGAACATAGGCGAATGCGTGGTCGCTTGCCCGGCAGCCGAGAGTATCAAAAAATTCGATTCTGCTTTGAAGTGCGGCAAGCATATCCGAATAGCAGGTGATTTTACTTCCGCTTGTTTTTTCAAGGCTTTCAAGCCACGGAAGGAACGTAGGCAGGTCAATGCTCAGAGCTTTATCGGGTCTGAAAGCGGGAAGAACTTTACATCTGAAAGAATCGCTGTTTCTGAGCGCCGAGTGATATTCGAGCGTATCCGCCGGGTCGTCTGTCGTGCAAAGATGCGATACTCCTGAGCGGTCAATGAGAGACTGCGGAGCGAATGAGCCTGATGCGATTTTGTCGTTTGCCTTCTGCCAGACAAGGTCTGCAGTTTTCGGACTTAACGTTTCGTATATATCAAAGTAACGCTGAAGCTCAAGGTGAGTCCAATGATATAGTGGATTGCCTATGCAGTAAGGCATTATCTCAGCCCATTTTAAGAATTTTTCATAACCTGAAGCGTCGCCTGTTATATATTTTTCGCTTATTCCGTAACTGCGCATTGCACGCCATTTATAATGGTCACCCGCAAGCCACAAAAAAGCAATATCCTCGGGCTGACGGTTTTCATAGATTTCTTTTGGAGACAGATGACAATGCCAGTCAAAAATCGGCATTTTTTCTGCAAATGAGTGAAAGAGTGTTTTTGCCGTATCGTTATAAAGCAAAAAATCCTTATCCATAAACGGTTTCATATCTCAGGCTCCTTTTGTTACAGCAGCCAGCCGTTGGGTCTGCTGCCCGTCTGACGTACAGCGGGTTTTCTTGATTCTTCTTCCTGAGCAGAGCCGTCAGCTGAGGCAGAATATTTTTCTATGCCTGTGATTTCGCAGAGGATCTCAACAGCATTTTTTGCTCCGTCGGGATTGATGGAATAATATGTAGCCGTTTTTACCTTGCGGCTTTTTACAATCCCCGATGAGAGCATCATTTTCAGATGATGCGAAAGAGTGGACTGACCCATGCTGAATTGCTCGAGCAGCTCGCTGCCGCATTTTTCACCATCGAGCAAAAGCTCAAGGATTTTAAGTCTGTTTTCGTCGCCTAATGCTTTAAAAATGTTTGCGTTGTCTGTGTGATTCATAAAACTACCGCCTTATCAATATATTTTTGCGATTATCTGAGATAAATATTCGGGGTCGTCTGCTTCGCCGACGCCGACGCCGGCGCCCGCTTCGTAAACCATTTTATTTTTAACAGGTGTTTTTTTTGTTGCACCCATAAGGTACCATTCATATTCTGTGTCAATATTGCCGATGTCTATTGCCTGATAACCAAGCCTGCAAAGATCATACGGCAGTATACTCGCCGTAGGACCCATGGCAAGAAGAATGAGATTATCTTTACCGTGTTTCCGGATTTCCGAAAGAATCTCATTGTATTTTGAGTAGCTTTGTGTCGAAGGTCCGAGAATCCTGCTCACGCTTTTTGCATTGCCGAAAAGGTCGTTGCCCATACCAAGACGGCTCTTTTCACCCTCGACAATAATAATATCTTTGCCTTCCCAGATTTTTTTGATCAGGTCAAAGTATTCGGCAATACCTGAGGATTTATCCTTAAGAGCCATATAATTTCTCGAAATAAAAGCGTTGCCGTATTTTTTATCTTTTTTAAGATTCTGATACCAGTATTTTCTGGTATAGGCAAGATGCTTTTTCCAGAATGCGGAGTCTGTACGATTGCTGAGCTGATTTCTGTCAAAAACGGAAGGAAGACAGACAAGAAGCCTTTCATCGTCAGAACCGAGCACGTCTGAAAGCCGCTGCCTTATTTCAGGCGTCGCAACCTGATAAATAACGTTTCTGCCGGAAACGAGTTTCAGTTCCGCATCGCCGAAACGGCTGACTGAACATCCGGAAGAGAGTATATATTTAACCGTTTCCTCGCAGCTCATAATGTCCGGAGCTTTGTGAGTCCGGGTATAGAAAAAATCTTTGATATAAAAAAACAGATCTTTGATATGATTTCTGACGGTTATAAAAGCATTCCAGAAAAACAGCAGAAACTTTTTCATATAAAATCACGTCCTCATTTATAAATATATCATAAAATATAATTAAAATCAAGATAAGTGCCGCATCAGCATATTATTTTACTTGAAAAGAGCTGATTTTCCTGTTATAATATCATTGTGATAAAAATGGGGTGATTTTATGAAGAAAATATGCAGTTTGTTTCTCAGCGCAATTATCGTTGTTTCAGTATGCCTTCTGAGCGCTCCTGCTGCACTTGCCGCAAGTTACAGCGGCAGCGCAGGAAATAACGTAACGTGGAGTCTTGATACTTATTCGGGTGTAATCACATTCAGCGGCATCGGCGATATGGCGGATTTTACGCCGGGCAGTCAGCCCGAATGGAGCAGATATCAGGGATATATAAAGTCTGTTGCTGTTGAAAGCGGCGTTACCGGTATCGGCGACTATGCTTTTTACAACGGCGGCTCAGGGTTTAAGTATCAGAAACTCACGTTGCTTGACTGCGCAGACAGCGTCACGGATATCGGCAAATATGCTTTCAGAGGATGCAGAGGTCTCACTCAGGTTATTAACGCAGGCAGTCTTGATAAAATCGGCGAGTACGCTTTTCTGAGCTGTACTGCGCTTGAATCGTTTGATTTCGGGCAGGTAAGCGATATAGAAAACGGAGCTTTTACAAATTGCGAATCTCTTGACGGCATCACTCTTCCCGAAACTCTTGAGACCATTGATTCAGCCGCTTTCAAAGGCTGTATTTCGCTCTCAGACGTTACTGTTCCGGTAAATGTTGCCACTCTCGGCTCGGGCGCATTTGCAGAATGTACAGGACTTGATAACGTTGTTATCAATACCAACAAACTCGCTTCTTCGGACACTTCCGTTTTTTACGGCTCAGGCTCATCTGACGGAATGACTGCTTCATTCGGAAACGGAGTTACGTCTGTGCGCAAAAACTTGTTTTTCAACTGCACAAATCTGAAATACGTCAATCTTGCAGGTGTGCAGACTATTAATGAAAATGCTTTTGCAAATTCAGGACTCGTAAGCGTCAATATTCCTTCGGCAGTTACTTCGGTAAACGCAAAAGCGTTTGCGGGCTGTAATTCGCTGACAGGATTTACTGTTGACAGCGCAAACACTTCGCTTTCCGCAAACAGCGACGGATTGCTTATGAATAAAAACGGCACCTCAATAGTCAGATATCCTGCGGGCAGAACGGCAGAAAGCTATACGATAGCTTATCCGGTCACTTCAATGTCAATCTACGCATTCAGCCGTTCGGATAATCTGAAAAGTATAACGGTTGCGTCCGGAGTGTCTGCCGTCAATAACGGCGCATTTGAGGACTGTGCAAATATTGAGGATATCAATCTCGGCTCAAGTGTAACTCAAATCGGTAATTATGCGTTTGCAAACTGCGATATGCTTCAGAATCTTAACATCGGCAGCGTTACTTCAATAGGCTCGTTTGCGTTTTTCGGCTGCGATTCTCTGCATAGTTTTACTTCTTCAACAGCACTCAAAACTATTTCTTCATACGCTTTTTCAAACTGCAAATCGCTCACTCAGGCGATACTTTCAGAGGGACTTACTACTCTCGGATCATACGCTTTTTCACATTGTATATCACTTATCAAAACGGTTATACCTTCGACTGTATCAACAATATCAACCGGCGCATACCTTAACTGCGATACTTTGAATGACGTTACGATTACAAAAGGCGTCAGGACTATCAGCGAAAATGCATTCCTCAACTGCGGTGCTATGACGTCAATTACCGTTCCGTCATCGGTTACAACGGTTGGCAGTCACGCTCTTGGTTATTCATACTCATCAAATTATACTCCCGTAAACGGATTCAAGATTTACTGCACAAGCGGCTCGGCGGCTTATAATTACGCAAGGAATGTTTCGACATTCCAGACAGAAATTATAACCGACTCCGTTGATGAAATAATCATTGACGAGCCTGCGGACAATACAGTTCCTTCTGTCAGAGATATAATCGGCAGTATTACCGATTTTATTATTCATTTTGATCTTGTTGGATTCATAAAATATATAAGCAATACAATTATGGAAATAATACAGAAGATTAATATCCTTTAATCAGCTTATTTAAGCGGAAAGGTTACGGAAATATTGCTTGAAAAAGAAAACTCAGAAGAAACGCAGCGGCAAAAAAATCAGAAAGCGGATGATGATTATCATCATCATTTTGCTTGCAGCATGGTGGTACAATAATTTTACACTTTGCGTAAGTGAAACGGAAATCCGCAGTAAAAAAATAAGTGATGAAGTTACTGTTGTACACTTGAGCGACCTGCACGGAGCTGTTTTCGGCAAAGGCAACAGCCGCCTGATCAGCAAAGTTGAAGAGCAGAATCCAGACGTAATATTTATTACGGGAGATATGTATACTCACGGAGAAAACGGGGGAACAGAAACTGCTCTTGACCTTATGAGGGAACTTGCCAAAGAGTTTGAAGTTTTTTACGTAAACGGCGAACACGATTACGCTTATAAAAACACTTCGTTTTTTGATGATTTGAGATCCTGCGGCGTAAACGTGATGGACTATAAGGATGAAGTCATTACCGTTAAGAATACGCAGCTTCACATTTACGGTATAACCAACGCGCAGTATTCCGGCACGTTCAACCTTGAAAACGCATTTAAAAAAGATGACAAGAATTTTTCAGTCCTTTTAGCTCATATTCCTAATTTCAGAAAGTTTGCGGATTTCGGCATAGATTTGTCGCTTTGCGGCGATACTCATGGCGGAATGTTCCGCCTGCCGTATATCGGCGCCGTTTATAACGGCGAAAAGTTTTTGCCGGAGCTGAAGGGCGAATATGTAAAAGGGCTTTATGAGCTTGACGGCTCGCTAATGTATATTTCAGGCGGGCTGGGCAATTATCCGGCTCCTGTCAGATTCTGCAACAGACCGGAAATAAGCGTGATTAAGCTGCTGCCTGAAAAATAATCTTAAAAAATATTGACAAGCGATTTTTAAAGTGTTAAAATTATCACAATATCATAAAGCGATGATGCAGAAGGCAGATGCCGTAAAGCGATCAAGAGAGCCCTCACCGCGGCTGAAAGTGAGAGTATTGCCGGGCTGAAGCTACCACTGCTGAGTGCCGCCGAAATAAGGTGCGCCGTTCGCCGCGTTAAGGCTTTTGAGAGGCGGTCTCAGACCGCAATACGGGTGGAACCGTGGAGTGTTTTATATGCTTCATCCCAGTTTAGGGATGGAGCATTTTTGTTTTGTAAAATATAATTTTGGAGGAATATATATGATTAAGGTAACATTAAAAGGCGGTACGGTAAAGGAGTATCCCGAAAACATTACCGCAATGGAAATTGCAAAGGATATAGGCATGGGCCTTTATAAGGCTGCCTGCATTTGCAGAATCAACGATGATTTCTGCGATCTTCGCACAGAGCTTAAAGAGGACTGCTCTCTTGAATTCTATTCTTTCGAGGAGGCCGAAGAGGCAAAGCGCTGCTTTCGCCACTCAGCATCTCATATACTGGCTCAGGCTGTTAAAAGACTTTTTCCCGAAGCGAAGCTGGCAATCGGTCCTGCTGTCGATAACGGATTCTATTATGACTTTGATACAGAAAAATCCTTCACTGCCGAAGATCTTGAAAGAATTGAAGCAGAAATGAAAAAAATCGTCAAGGAAAAGCTGCCCATTGAGCGCTTTGAAATGACGCCTGACGAAGCAATTAAATATTATGAAGAAAAAGGCGAGATTTATAAAGTCGAGCTTGTTAAAGAACACGCAGATAAAGGCGAAAACATAATTTTCTACAAGCAGGGCGAATTCGTTGAGCTTTGCGCAGGTCCCCATATCCCCGATACAGGCAGAGTAAAGGCTTTCAAAATCACTTCCTGCACCGGCGCTTACTGGAGAGGCAGCGAAAAGAACAAGATGCTTCAGAGAATTTACGCAACTGCGTTTACAAAGCAGGCTGATCTTGAAGAGTATCTTGCTTCTGTTGAAGAAGCTAAAAAGCGTGACCATAATAAACTCGGCAGAGAGCTTGAACTCTTTACAACGAGCGACGTTATCGGACAGGGGCTTCCTATTCTTCTTCCCAAGGGCGCAAAGGTCATCCAGATCCTTCAGAGATTTGTTGAGGATGAAGAAGCACGCAGAGGCTGGCAGCTTACAAAAACTCCGTTCATGGCTAAGAGTGACCTTTATAAAATTTCAGGTCACTGGGATCATTACAGAGACGGTATGTTCGTTCTCGGCGATCCGGAAAAAGACGACGAAGTATTTGCTCTTCGCCCGATGACTTGTCCTTTCCAGTATCAGGCATACCTGAGCAAAGCCCGTTCTTACCGTGATCTTCCGCTCAGATATGACGAAACGTCAACGCTTTTCAGAAACGAAGCGTCGGGCGAAATGCACGGTCTTATCCGTGTACGCCAGTTCACGATTTCAGAAGGTCATCTTATGTGCCGTCCCGATCAGCTTGAGGACGAATTCAAGCGCAGCCTTGAGCTTGCTATATTCATGCTTAAAACTGTCGGACTTTATGAGGATGTTTCTTACAGATTCTCACAGTGGGATCCTGATGACAGAGATAAATATATCGGCACGCCCGAGCAGTGGGACGAAGCTCAGGGCGCTATGCAGAAGATTCTTGACCACCTCGAGATTCCTTATAAAATCGGTATCGGCGAAGCCGCATTCTACGGTCCGAAGCTTGATATCCAGATCAAAAACGTTTATGGCAAAGAGGATACGCTCATAACGATCCAGATCGACCAGATGCTTGCAAAGAATTTCGGTATGGAATATACGGATAAAGACGGCTCAAAGAAAAATCCGTATATCATTCACAGAACTTCGATCGGCTGCTATGAAAGAACTCTTGCTCTGCTCATAGAAAAATATGCGGGCGCATTCCCGGTATGGCTCGCTCCTGTTCAGGTCAAGCTTTTACCGATAGCCGACAGACATCACGATTACGCTTATGAAATAGCGGCGCTCCTTCAGGAAAAAGGCATCCGCTGCGAAGTTGATACAAGAAGCGAAAAGACGGGCTATAAGATCCGTGAAGCTCAGATGCAGAAGATTCCTTATATGCTTCTTATGGGCGACAAGGATATCGAAGCCGGTACTGTTTCTGTCCGCAAGAGAGGAGAGGGCGATATAGGCGCAGTTTCTCCTGAAGCGTTTGTTGAAATGATCCTCAAAGACGTTAAAGAGAAATCAATTTGGTAATTTTGTTAAAAATTTATCAGAATCGGTTTAAAATATGTAAATAGCACTGAATTATTTAATTTTATTAAATTCTTCTTGCAAAATCTTTGATTTTGTTATACAATAAATTGTTTGAATTTATAAAAATCTAATATTTCAGAAGAAAGGAAATTTCAAAATGAACGCTCTTAATAAAAAGACAGTTGAAGATTTTGACGTTGCCGGCAAAAGAGTGCTTGTACGCTGCGATTTCAACGTACCGCTCAGCGAAGGCAAAATCACAAGCGATAAAAGAATAGTTGCGTCGCTTCCCACTATCCAGTATCTTATAAAAAATAACGCTAAGGTTATCCTTTGCTCTCATCTCGGCAGACCGAAGGGTGAATTCAAGCCTGAGTTCTCACTTGCACCCGTAGCAGTACGCCTTTCCGAGCTTCTCGGTCAGGAAGTTAAAATGGCAAAAGACGTTGTAGGCGAAAGCGCACAGAGCCTTGCCGCTGATTTGAAAGACGGCGAAGTTATGCTTATAGAAAACGTTCGTTTCCACAAGGAAGAGACAAAGAACGATCCTGAGTTTTCAAAGAAGCTCGCTTCACTTGCAGAGCTTTATGTAAACGACGCTTTCGGCTCAGCTCACAGAGCTCACAGCTCAACAACAGGCGTTGCAGATTATCTTCCCGCAGCCTGCGGCTATCTTATCCAGAAAGAAATCGAATTCATGGGTACTGCTCTTGCAAACCCGAAGAGACCTCTCGTTGCTATCCTCGGCGGCGCTAAGGTTTCAGATAAAATCGGCGTTATCACTAACCTGCTTGAAAAATGTGATACGATCATCATCGGCGGCGGTATGGCTTATACCTTCATGAAGGCTCTCGGTTTTGAAATCGGCACTTCTCTTCTTGAGGCTGACAGAATCGAAGATGCTAAAGCTATGATGGAAACAGCTAAGGAAAAAGGCGTTAAATTCCTTATTCCCATTGATAACAAAGTAGGCAGAGAATACAAGCCGGACACAGAGGCTATGATTATCAACAGCGACAATATCCCCGATAATTATATGGGACTTGATATAGGTCCCAGAACTCAGGAACTTTTCGCAGACGCTATCAAAGGCAGCGGAACAGTTATCTGGAACGGACCTATGGGCGTTTCCGAGTGGGACAACTTTGCGGCAGGCACTATCGCAGTAGCAACAGCAGTTGCGGATTCAGGCGCTATTTCAATAATCGGCGGCGGCGATTCGGCAGCAGCAGTTCAGAAGCTCGGCTTTGCCGATAAGATGTCTCACATCTCAACAGGCGGCGGCGCTTCACTTGAATTCCTTGAGGGTAAAGAGCTTCCCGGTATTGCGGCTCTTAACGATAAATAATTCATTTATTTTGAAAGGAAATGATTTATTATGAATAAACAGCTTCGTAAAGCAGTTATCGCAGGCAACT
The DNA here is from genome assembly GCA_902789095.1 of Oscillospiraceae bacterium. Classification (GTDB taxonomy): domain Bacteria; phylum Bacillota; class Clostridia; order Oscillospirales; family Acutalibacteraceae; genus CAG-488. The sequence goes on from CADAMY010000018.1 coordinate 22,216, forward strand.
GGAAAATGAATAAGACTCCTGCCGAAACAACTGCGCTTATCAATGAAATCAAACCCCTTGTTAAAGATGCTGACTGTGAAGTTGTCGTTTGCGTACCTTACGTTGACCTTTTCAGCGCTCTTGAAGCTGCAAAGGGTTCCAATATCAAAGTTGGCGCTGAAAACTGCCACTGGGCATCAAACGGCGCTTTTACAGGCGAGGTTTCAGCTCCCATGCTTGCGGCTTGCGGCGTTGAATACGTTATAACAGGTCACAGCGAAAGACGCACATATTTCGGCGATACAGACGTTACAGTTCATGACCGCACAAGAGCAGCTCTTGACAACGGACTTAAAGTTATCGTATGCGTTGGCGAATACCTTGAGCAGAGAGAGCAGGGCATCACAATGGAAGTTGTCCGCAGCCAGACTAAGATCGCTCTTGCAGGCGTTTCCAAAGAGGAAATGATCAACAGCATCATCATCGCTTACGAACCCGTATGGGCTATCGGCACAGGCAAAACAGCTACTGCAGAGCAGGCTAACGAAGTAAACAAGGCTATCCGTGAGCTTATCGGTGAGCTTTACGATGCTGAAACAGCAGACAAGGCTGTTGTTCAGTACGGCGGATCAATGAATGCCGCAAACGCAGACGAGCTTCTTGCTCAGCCTGACGTTGACGGCGGACTTATCGGCGGCGCTTCACTCAAGGCTCCCGATTTTGCGGCTATAGTAAAAGCGGCAAGCAAGTGATTTATTTTGATTATGACAGACTCATCCTCAGGGTGGGTCTGTAAAATTAGGTGATGAAATGAAAAAACCAGTAGTTTTATGTATAATGGACGGTTTCGGCATCAATCCCGGCGCAAAAGGCAACGCTATTGAAGCCGCAAACACTCCGAATCTTTCAAGATTATTCAAAGAAAATCCGTTTACCACGATCGGCGCATCAGGACTTGACGTAGGTCTGCCTGACGGTCAGATGGGCAACAGCGAAGTTGGTCATACAAATATCGGCGCCGGCCGCGTTGTTTATCAGATGCTTGTTAAAATTTCAAAGTCCATCGAGAGCGGTGAATTTTTTGAGATTGAAGCTCTCAAAGGCGCAGTTGAAAACTGCAAAAAGAACGATTCGGCGCTTCATCTTATCGGTCTGCTTTCCGACGGCGGAGTTCACAGCCATATCGAGCATCTTTTCGGTCTGATTAAAATGGCAAAAAGAGCCGGACTTGAAAAAGTTTACGTTCACTGCATTATGGACGGTCGTGACGTTTCAGTTACGTCGGGCAAGGGCTTTGTTAAAGACCTTGAGGATGAAATGGCAAAAATCGGCGTTGGAAAAATCGCAACTATTTCGGGCAGATATTACGCTATGGACAGAGACTTTGCTTGGGACAGAGTTGAAAAAGCGTATTCAGCAATGGTTTACGGCGAAGGAATCCAGAACAGCAACGCAGTCGAGAGCATGGCTCTTTCTTATGAAAAAGGCGTAACGGATGAATTTATCATTCCTACCGTTGTTGATAAAGAAGGTACGATAAAAGCTAACGACAGCGTAGTATTCTTTAACTTCAGACCCGACAGAGCAAGACAGATCACAAGAACTTTTGTTGATGAAAGCTTTGACGGATTTGAGAGAAAGAACGGATTCTTCCCGCTTTATTACGTCTGCATGACTCAGTATGATGAAACAATGCCGAACGTTACCGTTGCTTTCCCGCCGGAAGAACTTAAAATGACAATGGGCGAGTACATATCAAGCAAAGGCATGACTCAGCTCAGAATTGCAGAAACTCAGAAGTATGCTCACGTAACGTTCTTCTTCAACGGCGGCGAAGAGAAGACTTTTGAGGGTGAGGACAGAATCCTTATCCAGTCTCCTGACGTGCCGACGTTTGACCTTCAGCCGGAAATGAGCGCATACCCCGTATGCGATGCGGTTGTTGAACAGATAAAATCAGGCAAATATGATATGGTTATCCTCAACTTTGCAAACTGCGATATGGTTGGTCATACAGGCGTATGGGAAGCTGCGATCAAAGCGGTTGAAGCAGTTGACGAATGCGTCGGCAGAGTTGTTGACGCGGCGCTCAGCATGGACGGAGCCGTAATAATCACGGCTGATCACGGCAATGCTGACAAAATGATAGGCGACGACGGCAAACCGTTCACGCCTCATTCAACCAATCCCGTGCCCTTCTGCGTAGTCGGCTATGACTGCGAGCTTAAAGAAACGGGCAGACTTGCCGATATAGCTCCCACAATGCTTACGATTATGGGGCTTCCTCAGCCTGCTGAAATGACCGGCGAAACGATGATTAAATAATATATAATAATGAAAAAATCCGCACGAGTTTCGTGCGGATTAACTGTTTATATATCTTTATGAAAATGAAATTGTTGATTCCTGACTTGTCGGAACTATTGCAATATATGTGTTGCCCGGATTCATACTCAGCTTATTGCCGGCTGAATCGTTGATGACGAGCTTTGAATTAAGTCCGCTGCCCGTTTTGGTCCAGCTTATTTTTTCATAACCGCCGTGGCTTACATAATAGCCTGTGTTCTGATTCTCAAGTCCCATATCAACGCATCCTACCGAATCGCCCATGAGTTTTACTGAGCATTTGAGCATGAGGATGTTTTTATAATTGAGCTGAACGGAATCAGCGTCTAATCTTGCTGAGCCGTTGAGGGAATCAAAATATGCATCTTTTGAGGAATCGTATTTCAGCGAATGCTTATTCTGCGATGAAAAGCTGAATGAAAGCGACGGACAATCACCGCCTGAAGGCTTGACTATATCGTTTTCACCGTTGAAAGCAAGAACGTTTTCATAACCTGATTTCACATCGGTCCTGTATTTCAGGTAATCGATCGTTGCGCTTATGTGCTCGCCGTCGGAATAACCTGTGTGCTCAACTCCAAGGCTTTTCCTTGAATTGTCTCTGAAAAAGAACGGAACTTTATAGCCTTGTATACCGTTTACGTTATCCACTTTATCAGATTCGATTTTTGCTTTTGCGTATTTGCTCCAGCCGGCGTGAACAAAGATTGCGTCAAAACATTCCGCAATTTCAACAAAGTCGTGCCTTGCGCTTCTTAGCGGACCGATTTTCGGGATCCGGTTTATATCGCCGTAAAGCAGAAGCATTCTTGTGATTCCGCCTTCTGCCAGTCCTTCGGTGAGAATATCAGGAGTCGAAATTCCCCATTGAGGTCTTGCGGCAGGTGAATTCTCAACAACAACGGCAATAGGACGTTTACCCTCGGCGCCGAAGTCTTTTTCATAAAGACCTGTGAGCGGGTTGAGCTTGCCTTCCTGAGACTGAACGTCTGTGATCTCTGATGCTGAACTTTGAGAAGCTGATGAAGATATGTTTTCAGATGATTCTTCTGTATTCTTTTTGCAGGCAGATATACCGAACAGCATTGCCGCGCTGAGCGCAATGCATGCTGTCCTTTTTAAAGTGGTATTGAATTTCATGGTTGATCAGCCCAGAAACGCATCATGGACAGCAAGAACAGCTTTGTCGGCATCCTTTGCGTCGATGAGTACGGAAATTTTAATTTCGCTGGTAGAAATCATCTGAATATTTATATCGCTGTTGTAAAGAGCTTCAAACATTTTTGATGCCGTACCGGGATGTGTTTCCATTCCTGCGCCTACAACAGAAACTTTCGCAACATCTGTATCACAGGTGATTTCAAGCTCGTCGCCAACAAACGGAAGCTCACGCAGAGCGGTGATTGCGACAGGAGCATTGTCCTTGTTAACGGTAAAGGCAATATCTTTAGTTGAATTTCTGCCAACTGACTGAAGGATAATGTCAACGTTTATATTTTTCTGAGCAAGTTTGTTGAAAACTTTGAATGCGATGCCCGGAATATCCGAAACACCTATCATAGAAATACGGGCAACATCCGTATCTTTAGTTACACCTCTGACGAGCATTTTTTCCATATTAGCGACCTCCTTGACAATAGTACCGGGTATAGGATTCAGGCTTGAAATAACTTCAAGTTCAACGTTATATTTTTTAGCCATTTCGACCGAACGGTTGTTGAGAACCTGTGCGCCGAGCGTTGCAAGCTCGAGCATTTCATCGTAAGTGATTTCCTTTAACTTCTGAGCGGAAGGAACTTTCCTCGGGTCGGCGGTATATACACCGTCAACGTCTGTAAAAATCTGGCATCTGTCCGCATGGAGCGCGGCGGCAAGAGCTACTGCGCTTGTGTCTGAACCGCCTCTGCCGAGCGTTGTGACGTCGCCGGCTTCATTGACTCCCTGGAATCCCGCTACAACAACGATCTTTCTGTTGCCAAGCTCGGTAAGGAGCCTTTCTGTATGAATGGTTTTGATCCTCGCGGAAGAGTAAACGGAATTTGTAACAAATCCAGCCTGCCATCCGAGCAGAGAAATTGCGGGACAGCCTATTGACTGAATAGCCATTGAAAGCAGTGCTATTGAAATCTGCTCGCCGCTTGAAAGAAGCATATCCATCTCACGCTTTGTAGCGTTGGGAGTTATTTCTTTGGCTTTTGCAATAAGATCGTCCGTTGTATCTCCCTGAGCTGAAACGACTACAACAACGTCGTTTCCTTTTTTATATGTGTCCGTCACGATTTTTGCAACGTTCATAACACGTTCGGCGTTGGCAACCGAGCTGCCGCCGAATTTCTGAACAATAAGACTCATAAAAAAACCTCTCTATCTTAATAATCTACAACTCTGATTTTTGATAAAACACTGATGCTGCCGATATTATCAAGCTTTCTGTTAAGCTCGGATTCCTTTTCGCAGTCAGTGATGAATACGATTTCATCCGAGCTGGCTGTATCTGCAAAAACAGCATTTTCAAAAGCGCTGTTTATATCTTTTTCGGCTTCAGCTTTATTCTGAGTTTCTGCTCTGACGTACATAACCGTCTCAAGTTCATTATAATCAGCAACGTAGTTTTTAGTTCCGCTTTCCCAGCCGAATTCCTTACGCTTGTCCAGATGAGCGGCGCAGTCCATAATATCGGCAACAACGGCGCTTGCAGTCGGGAGCTTGCCTGCGCCCTTGCCGTAAAATACAGTATCGCCCACAGCGTCGCCCCTTACGAGTATAGCGTTGAATACGTCGCTGACGGAAGCGAGCTGACTGCCGTTTTTAACGACCGCAGGGCTGACTATCGCAGAGATTTTATCGTCGCTGAGCTTTTTGGCTCTTCCTATGAGCTTGATAACTCCGCCGAGACTTTTTACATATTCTACGTCTTTAAGACTGATTTTTGTGATGCCTTCCGTATGAACTTCGTCAGGGTAAACGTGCTTGCCGAAGCAGAGGGAGGCAAGTATGCAGATTTTTCTGCAGGCGTCAAAGCCCTCAACGTCTGCCGTCGGGTCTTTTTCAGCGTATCCGTTATCCTGAGCGAGCTTCAAAGCGTCTTCAAAGCTCATATTTTTATCTATCATCATAGTGAGAATGAAATTCGTAGTTCCGTTGAGGATGCCGGCTATCTCACTTATTTTATTTGCGGCAAGGCACTGACTTATCGGTCTGATTATCGGGATTCCGCCGCCGACGCTTGCTTCAAAGAAAAAGTTTACGTTCTTTTCTCTTGCGATTTTCAGCAGTTCGTCACCTTTTGCGGCAACGAGCTCCTTGTTGGAAGTAACAACGCTCTTGCCTGCAAGAAGGCATGATGAAACAAACTCATATGCGGGATGAAGCCCTCCCATGGTTTCTACAACCACCTGGATCTGAGGGTCATTAAGAATTATATTGAAATCCTTAATCATCTTATTTTCATTGACGTCACCGGGAAAATCACGCAGATCAAGGATATATTTAACGTCAAATATATCCTGCGCACTCTTTTTGGCTATATTTTCGTTGTTATCGGCTATAACCTGAGCAACGCCTGAACCTACCGTTCCGTATCCCATTATTGCTACAAACATCTCTTCACTCCTTTACAAAGCATTTTTTAACATCTTATTTTACCATAATTTTTTCAAATAATAAAGCCCATTTGTAAAAAAATATTGATTAAATATAATATAATATATAACTTTTTTGTATTTCTCAGTAAAATTGTAAAAGACGGTTGAAAAAAATCACGTTTTGTTTTATAATATTAAAGATTAGTTTATCAGAGGAGGACTTTTAGTATGGATAGCGAAAACAATAAAGCTGTAAACATCGACACTGATTCTCTTACGGAAAATGATTCAGGCAAACCCGCAGATTCAGGCTCAGATTTTAAGACCACTATTATTGCAAGTGTTGCAATAGTTCTCTGCGCTGCTCTTGTGATTTTTTCATTATCGAGCTGTTTCAACAAAACGACTGACGCCAATAAGATTCTGGCAGATAAATATTCATCAGGTTCTTCAGGCGGTGCAGGCGAAGCAGGTGATGCGTTTGCTCCTGCAGATAATGCTGCTCAGTCTTCTGACGATACGGCTGTACCCGCAGACTCAGCAGATACGTCTTCATCAGACACAGCTTCTGCTGAAACTCCTGCTCAGCAGGATTCGCCGGCAGACAGCGCTTCATCAGATTCAGCGCCTGCTCAGAGCGGCTCATCAAAGTCAGACAGCGCTGCGCCTTCAGCATCGGAAAAGGCACCTTCAACAAAGGCAGAAATACTCAATTATTTCAACACGGCTATTAATAAAGTTAAGCCCGGCGCAAAGTCAATCACTCAGACTCTTGAAAAGAACTATATGGCAAAAAGCATCGACCTCGGATCTCTCGGTGTCGCAAAGGGCGTTGTTAATCCGCTGATTGAAAAGAATATGGGTGTAAATAAAGACAAAACCGGCATCACAGCTACTACGCTTGCCGATAAAAACAAGATTTTCCCTGTTGAAAATGAAACGTGGGCGAGCAAGCTCACCATTGACGATATAAAAGACGCAAAAATTTCCGAAAGCGGCGGAGTTTACACTATAACCATTACGATCAAGGACGATGCTCCTGCGGCTTCCATAACTCACGGTCAGGGACATCACGCAAAAGCTGTTTCCGTTGTTATGCCGCAGACTATTATTGATAATGCGGGCGGAGCAAAGGGATTCCTCAAAGACCTGAAAGTCGGCAATTCAGACGGTAAGATCGTTGTTAAAATCGACAAAGCAACAGGTCACGTAACAAGTGCGTCTTATGATTTCGTTTGGTCTCTCGGAATTTCCATGTTCGGCGGAATACCCGCATATTTCGGAATCATTCAGGAATTCAGTGTTAAATGGTAATTATTATTGAAAGAGGTTTTATATAATGAAAAAAGAAGTTTTAGTTGAAACATCTGCAAGACACGTTCACGTTACTCAAGCTGACCTTGAAACGCTTTTCGGCGCAGGCTATGAGCTTACACATAAAAAAGACCTGTCTCAGCCCGGTCAGTTCGCCTGCGAAGAAAGAATACAGGTTATAGGACCAAAAGGCAGCTTCCCGAAGGTATCCATTCTCGGTCCCGTTCGTCCCGAAACTCAGGTTGAGCTTTCAGCAAGCGACGCACGTTCAATCGGCGTTGCGGCTCCCTGCCGTGAATCAGGCGACGTTGCGGGCAGCGGCGCATGCAAGCTTGTAGGTCCTGCCGGTGAGATCGAATTAAAAGAAGGCGTTATCGTAGCAAAGCGTCACATTCACGCAACACCTGAAGACGCTGAAAAATACGGAATCGAAGACAAGCAGATCGTAAACGTAAAAATCGAATCTGACGGCAGAAGCCTCGTTTTCGGCGACGTTGTTGTAAGAGTAAGCCCCAAATATGCGCTTGCTATGCATATTGATACCGATGAATCAAACGCAGCGTTTGCAGCTCCCGGAATGATGGGCGAAATCCTCGACTGATTATTAAAATCAAGGCACGGTGCATTATATGGCCGTGCTTTTTGTTTTAATTCACTTTTAAGTTGATTATTTTTCAGAGTTGTTGTATAATATAACTGTGATAAATCTTTAAAGAAAAGAGATGTTGAACATGAAAAAGATTATAACGGTCAGCCGTCAGTTCGGCTCAGGCGGCAGAAGCATTGCAAAAGAGGTTGCAAGAATGCTCGGATATAAATATTACGACGAGGAGCTTGTTAAACAGGTTGCTCAGGAAACTGGTTTTGCAGAAAAGTTTGTAGCGGAACAGGGCGAATATGCTCCGGGCAAGAGCGGACTTTCATACGCTTTTTCGACTCAGGGAATGCCCGGCGTTATGAACGGTCTTTCTGCGTCCGACTTTTTATGGAACAGTCAGCGAGATTTTATACTTAAAGTTGCAGAGGAAGAGCCGTGCGTAATAGTCGGCAGATGCGCCGATGCGATTCTCAGCGACAGAACGGACACTCTCAACGTTTTTATTCATGCTGATGACAATTACCGTGCGGACAGAATAGTTCGTCTTTACGGCGAAACGGACAAATCTCCGTATAAGCGCCTTGAAGAAAAGGACAAGCGCCGCAAAGTAAATTACAACCACTTTACAGGCAGAAAATGGGGTGACGCAAGGAATTACGATATTGCGCTTGACAGCTCAAAGCTCGGCGAACGCAACTGTGCTGCTATAATAGTAAGCCTTGCAAAAAATCTTTGATAAATTGCAAAACAATTTTATAAATTTTGAAGGCTGATGCTTTTGCACCAGCCTTTTGATTATATTATAACTCTATGAAGTGCGGTATGATGTCCTCATATTCTCCGCTTTTTAATCTGAATCCGCCGGGGATTGTACCCAACTGCGTGAAACCTAATTTTTTATAAAGCTTCAGTGCCGGTTCGTTGGATCTGACAACTGCGTTGAACTGCAGTATTCTGAATCCGAATTCCGGCGCTTTTTTAATACAGTCAGTTACAAGGATTTCACCGATATGTCTGCCTCTCATACCGCTTTTTACGGCGTAGCTTGCGTTGCATATATGCGAGCATCTGCCGACGTTATTCGGATGAAGGATATAAAGTCCCGTAATTTCACCGTCGGATTCCGCAACTCCGCAGTACGTCTGAGAGCCGAAAAATTCAGCGGCTGAAGTTTCGTTCAGACATTCCTCCTGAGGAAAAGCTTCGCCTGCCAGAACAATTTCGTTCCATATATCGGTCATCTGCGGCAGGTCTTCCGAACAGTATTTGCGAACTCTCATCAGTAAATAAGACCTTTCAGAAAATCAACGGCGGTTTTAATATCTTTAGCGGGATCGTCGCCGGCTTCACGCTCAATGGTGAGGAAGCCTTTGTAGCC
>CADAMY010000019.1 GCA_902789095.1 Oscillospiraceae bacterium
GATAAAAATCACCCCTGCGTTGTTTTCTGGTCACTCGGCAACGAGTCGGGCGCGGGCGACAATCACAGGGCAATGAGAAATTATATAAAAGGCAGAAATCCTGACGCCATCGTTCATTATGAGGGCTGCCATGCGGATTATGCAAAGAAATGCAAGAAGAATTTCAGCGACATTTCGGATATGGAAAGCCGTATGTATCCGAGCCCCGAAGAGTGTATCGAAATTATGAAAAACGTGCGCAAAAAGCCTCTCTTCCTGTGTGAATACTGTCACGCTATGGGCAACGGTCCCGGTAATTTCAAAGAATATTGGGACGTAATAGAGAGCCACGATAATTTCATTGGCGGCTGCATCTGGGAGTTTACCGATCATTCAGTCGCGGTACCGAATGCAGACGGTACGGTCAAGTATTATTACGGCGGCGATTTCGGCGACGAGCCGAACGACGGCAATTTCTGCGTTGACGGTCTTGTCTATCCCGACAGGCGTCCGCATACGGGCTTCTATGAAGCCAAGAAAATGTATCAGCCGTTCAGAGTAACTTATAACGGCAAAGGCGAAGTTGAAATTTTCAATAAGAGATTTTTCACTGGACTTGATGAAATCGCCGTAAAATGGGAAATCAAGTGCAACGGAGTAAAGGTTAAGGACGGCGATATTTCAGGCCTTATGATTATGCCGGGAACTACCCAGAAATATTCCTTGTTTGATTTAGGCGATACGGAGCTTTACGGCGAGTGCTATCTCACACTTCACTTCCTTATTTCCAAGGATACAGAGTGGGCTCCTGCGGGCTATGAATGCGGCACAACTCAGTTTAAGCTTGAAACTCCGAAGCAGGAACCTGTAAGAGTGCAGGCTGAGGGAATCGAAACCCTTGAGGATGAAAGATATATCACGGTTACGGCAGGCGTTCACGTATACAGATTTGATAAATTCCTCGGCGTGATGGATACCATTACGTTTAAAAACCGCGAAATGCTCGCTTCACCTTTAGCTCTTAATGTGTGGAGAGCACCGACGGACAACGACATCCGCATCAAAGAAAATTGGTACGAATGCTGCCTTGACAAGCTGATTCAGAAAACTTACGGAGCAGAAGTCGCAAAGAGCGAATCAGGCGTTGCGATAGTTGCCGACGTTTCTTTAGCGGCTAAAAAGCTGACTCCAGCTTTCAGAGCAAAAATAACGTATATCATTCAGGCAACAGGCGACCTGCTTGTAAACGTAAACGGTAAATTCTCGGATGATATTCAGGAAATACCGAGGCTCGGCTTTATATTTGAAATGCCCAAGGAAAACGAGAAGTTTGAGTATTTCGGCAACGGACCGATGGAAAGCTATTCGGATAAAAAGAATGCTGCGATCGTTGACCGTTTCAAAACTACTGCGACCGCCAATTTTGAGCATTATATCCGTCCGCAGGAAAACGGAACTCACTTCGGCACAAAATGGGCTGCAATAGGTGAGGAAGAGGGCTACGGAATGTATATAAACTGCTACGGCATTGATTCTTTCGGCATAAACGCCTCGCATTTCACTCCTCTTTATCTTACCCGCAAAAAGCATGATTATGAGCTTAATCCCAAGAGCGAAACCGTCGTATGCGTTGATTATAAGCAGAACGGAATCGGCTCCGCATCGTGCGGACCAGACGTTTCAGAGCCTTATAAATTCAATCAGAGAGACGTAAACTTTACCTTCAGATTCAAACCTGTTGAAATGGACGGCTTCAGACCGTTTGAGATGATGAACGAAATTTTCAACTGAATTAAAAACGAGCAGGGTTTAAAACGAAATAGTTTTAAACCCTTCATTCAATATATACGGATTTTTAAAATAGTGTTATAAAAAGGACTGATCTTTTGTACAGAAAAGTTAAGAAAAGGATATTTGAAATAATTCAAGCAGGTAAAGACGGAGATATAATAAGTAAAATTTTTGATTTCTTTATTGTTTTTTTGATATTAATCAATGTAGTCACAATAATAATTGAAACTTTCGATATAACGCCGAGAGAAAAAATGATTATAAAAAATATTGAATTAGTTTCAGTGATTATTTTTACATTTGAATATATTTTCAGAGTCTGGACATCTGATCTTCTGTACCCGGAATTATCAAGATTAAAAGCATTTCTAAAATATGTGTTTTCTTTTATGGCGTTGATCGATTTGTTTGCGATTCTACCATTCTATGTACCTTTATTGATACCAATAGATTTAAGAGTCCTCAGGCTTTTACGAGTTTTGAGACTTTTCAGATTGTTGAAATTCAATAGATATACTTCGGCATTTGGAGTTATTGCAGAAGTATTTAAAAGAAAGTCTGCTCAGCTCATTTCTTCTGTAGTTGTAGTTGGGTTGTTAATGATTATTTCGTCAGTCCTTATGTATAATGTGGAACATCCTGTTCAGCCTGATATTTTCAAAAATGCATTTTCCGGACTTTGGTGGTCTGTAGCGACATTTACTACAGTCGGATACGGAGATATTTATCCTGTAACTGCTCTCGGTAAAGTTTTGAGCTCTGTTATAGCTTTGCTTGGAATTGGTCTTGTTGCTGTACCGACAGGGATTATTTCGGCAGGGTTCATTGAACTGACAGAAGCGAGAAAAAACAATGATAAAAAAGAGTTTTGCCCATATTGCGGTCATAAGCTTGATTGAAGAATATAGGTAATATGTTTGCGCATTAATTTTTATAATCAATTTGTGTGTTAGTTATAGTATGAATAAGGAGATACATTCTCTGATATCTGCATTGATTTAAATTGAATATTTGTTTTAAATCGTTAATTTAATACTTGAGTGACTGCGTATTTCAATTATTAATGGAAGCAATATAATGACAGAAAGAATATAGCAAAAAAAGACCTGAAACCATAACGGTTTCAGGTCTTTGGTGATCCATCGGGGATTCGAACCCCGGACACCTTGATTAAAAGTCAAGTGCTCTACCGACTGAGCTAATGAATCATTCCGTGCGCTGAGCACTTGAATATATTATACTATTTCGATCTGTTTGTCAACCCTTTTTACAAAAAAATTTAAAAAAATATTTGTTTTTGTCAGTTGTGAATATTATCCCGCCGTAAAGCACATCATATACCGTTTGACTTGACAAAAAATCATAGATATTGTATATTATAATGTAAATAAATTTGAATGGAGAATAATCAGATGCCTAAAAAAGCAAGCTACGGCAACGATACTATTACAGCTCTTGTCGGTGCGGACAGAGTCAGAAAGCGTCCTGCCGTAATTTTCGGTTCAGATGATATCGAAGGGTGCCAGCACTCAGTATTTGAAATTCTTTCAAACTCTATTGACGAGGCGAGAGAGGGCTTCGGCAGCAAAATAATCGTCACAAGATTTCTCGATAATTCCGTTGAAATCCAGGATTTCGGCAGAGGTATTCCGGTCGATTATAACGAGAAACAGAAAAAATATAACTGGGAGCTTGTCTTCTGCGAATTGTATGCCGGCGGCAAGTACGACACTAACGACGGAGGAAGCTACGAGTTTTCGCTCGGTCTTAACGGCCTTGGTCTTTGCGCCACGCAGTATTCGTCAGAATATATGGAAGCGGAAATTCACCGTGACGGATATAAATATCTGCTCAACTTCAAAAAGGGCAAAATCAGCGGCAAAATGGAAAAAGAGGAGTATCATCACCGTGATACAGGATCGAGAATCAGATGGAAACCTGATCTCAAAGTCTTTACTGATATAAACATTCCCGTTGAATACTATATGAGCACCTTGAAGCGTCAGGCGATAGTAAACGCCGGTATTACGTTTATACTTAAAAATCAGATCACAAAATCCTCGTTTGAAACTACCGAGTACAGATACGATAACGGCATTACCGATTACGTTGCCGAAACGGCAGGTGAAAATGCGCTCACTTCCGTGCAGTCCTGGCAGACTGAAAGGGTTGGCAGAGACCGTGAGGATCAGAAGGATTATAAAGTAAAAATAAATGCAGCTCTTGCTTTTTCCAATAAAAATCAGCTCAAGGAGTATTATCATAATTCAAGCTGGCTTGAGCACGGCGGAGCGCCTGAAAAGGCCGTCAGAAACGCATTTGTCTATCAGATAGATTCTTACCTTAAAACAAGCGGAAAATACGCCAAATCCGACTCAAAAATAAAATTTGAGGATATTGAGGACTGTCTGATTCTTGTAATATCATCATTTTCAACCAAAACTTCCTACGAAAACCAGACAAAGAAATCAATCACAAACCGTTTTATTCAGGAAGCAATGACTGATTTCTTAAAGCATCAGCTTGAAATTTATTTTATAGAAAACAGAGCGGAAGCGGACAAAATCGCCGATCAGGTGCTTATAAATATGCGTTCCCGCACAAAGGCGGAAAGTACACGTCAGAGCATGAAAAATACCCTTCAGGCAAAAACGGATATGACAAACCGCATCCAGAAATTTGTTGACTGCCGCAGCCGTGATACTTCAATCAGAGAAATATTCATCGTTGAGGGTGATTCGGCTCTCGGCGCCTGCAAGCAGGCAAGAAATTCTGAGTACCAGGCGGTTATTCCTGTCAGGGGTAAAATCCTCAACTGCCTTAAAAGCGATTATGATAAGATCTTTAAAAGCGAAATCATTACAGACCTTATCAAAGTCCTCGGATGCGGTGTTGAAGTAAAATCAAAGGCGAATAAGAATCTTTCATCATTCAATATTGATATGCTGCGCTGGAGCAAGGTCATTATATGTACTGATGCCGACGTTGACGGATTTCAGATCAGAACCCTTATTCTTACAATGATTTACAGACTTATGCCGACTCTAATTGACGAGGGCAAGGTGTTCATTGCCGAAACTCCGCTTTATGAAATCAATACGAAGGATCAGGTATGGTTTGCTTATACGGAAAAGGAAAAAGCGCAGGCTCTTGAAGAGATAGGCAGTCAGAAGTTTACCGTTCAGCGCTCAAAGGGACTCGGTGAAAACGATCCTGATATGATGTGGCTTACGACAATGAACCCCAAAACAAGGCGTCTTGTTAAAATCGAGCCTGAAGAAGCGCAGAGAACTTCTGAAATTTTCGATTTATTGCTCGGCGATAATTTAGCCGGCAGAAAACAGCATATAGCTGATAACGGTCATATGTATATTGATATGACCGATCTGAGTTAAGGAGGTCGGGAATATGGCTAAGAAAAAGCAAAAGCAGGTCGAAGAAGAAATCAACCCCAACGCTCATATTCTCGGCGCAGGTATAGTTGTTGAACAGCCTATAACCGAAACGCTTGAAACCAACTATATGCCTTATGCTATGAGCGTTATAATGTCTCGAGCGATCCCTGAAATCGACGGATTCAAACCGTCTCACAGAAAGCTTTTATACACTATGTATAAAATGGGACTGCTCAACGGCGCAAGAATCAAATCTGCCAACATCGTCGGCAGAACGATGCAGCTAAATCCTCACGGCGACGCCGCAATTTACGATACTATGGTACGCCTTTCAAGAGGTTACGAAGCTTTGCTTCATCCTTATGTTGATTCAAAGGGCAACTTCGGTAAATCGTATTCATCTTCAATGCAGTGGGCGGCGTCACGTTATACTGAGGCAAAGCTTGAAAAAATTGCGGCTGAGCTTTTCAGAGATATAGAAAAAGATACTGTCGACTTCGTACCCAACTATGATAATACGATGCCTGAGCCGACGCTTCTTCCGGTAACTTTCCCGTCAGTTCTTGTAAATGCAACAACCGGTATAGCTGTCGGTATGGCAAGCTCTATCTGTTCTTTCAATCTCAAAGAGGTATGCGAGACAACTGCTGAGCTCATCAAGAATCCCGATCACGTTGTGGCTGATACTCTTATAGCTCCTGATTTTATCGGCGGAGCGCAGATAGTTTATGACCGTGACCAGATCGAAGAGATTTACAGAACGGGCAGGGGAGGCTTCAAAGTCCGCGCTGTTTACCGTTATGATAAAGACAACCGCTGTATCGAAATCACTCAGATCCCGCCGACAACCACAGCAGAAGCGATTATTGATAAAGTAATTGAAAAATATAAATCGGGAATGCTCAAGAGCTATATCTCCGATATCCGTGACGAAACAGACAAATCAGGTCTCAAAATCGCAATAGACGTCAAAAAAGGTGTCGATCCCGATGCGCTTATGCAGAAGCTTTATAAGGCCACTCCGCTTGAGGATACATTTTCGTGCAACTTCAACGTTCTTGTTGCGGGAGTGCCGAGGGTGCTGGGCGTTAAGGAGCTTCTTGAAGAGTGGATAGCGTTCCGTATGGAATGTGTAAAAAGGCGTGTTTTCTTTGATCTTTCAAAGTCAAAGGAAAAACTTCATCTGCTCGAGGGACTTCAGAAAATTCTGCTTGATATAGACAAGGCAATAGCCATTGTCCGAAATACGGAAGAAGAAAGCGAAGTAGTGCCGAATCTTATGATCGGCTTCGGCATAGACGAAGTTCAGGCTGAATATGTTGCTGAAATCAAGCTCCGTCATCTCAACAGGGAATATATTCTCAAAAGACTCAAGGACGTTGAGGACCTTAAAAAGAATATCGCCGAGATGGAGGATATTCTCGCTCATAAATCAAAAATCAAAAAGATAATTGTAAACGAGCTTAAAGAAGTCAGCAAAAAATACGGTCAGGAAAGGCGCAGTCAGCTCTGCTACGCAGTTGACATTCAGCAGGAAGAAGCTGTTGAAAAAGAAATTCCGGATTACGCCGTTACTCTCTTCTTTACAAAAGAAGGTTATTTCAAAAAAATCACCCCGCAGGCGCTCAGAACGAGCGGCGAGCAGAAGCTAAAGGAGGGCGACGAAATAATCAGTGTTACGGAGTCCAACAATAGAGCGGAACTGCTGTTCTTTACCGATAAATGCCAGGTTTACAAATCAAGAGTTGATGATTTTGATATGGGTAAAGCAAGCGTGCTCGGCGATTACGTGCCTGCAAAGCTTGGTATGGACGAAGGCGAAAGCACGGTAGGCATGGTCGTTACGGAGGATTATGCGGGTTACGTAATGTTCTTCTTTGAAAACGGCAAAGCCGCAAAGGTCGAGCTCAGTGCGTATCAGACAAAGACAAACCGCAAGAAGCTCATAAAAGCGTTCTGCGCCAAATATCCGCTTGCCGATATGAAATATATCAGGGAGGACTGCGAGATAGTTCTTCACTCAAGCGCAGGCAGACTCCTTCTGCTTAATACCGGAGCAATATCTCCAAAAACAACAAAGGACACTCAGGGTGTAGCTGTATTCACGCTCAAAAAAGGTCATACTGTTGTAAAAGTCAGGGATTATGTACCGGGCGAGTTTGCAAAGCCGTATCGCTATAAAACAAAGAATCTGCCGTCAACAGGAGCTCTGCCGAGCGCTGAAGACAGCGGCGAACAGATGAGTTTATTATAAATTAAAATTTTTTAAAAATTAGTATTGATTTTTTTATATTGATATGTTATTATATGTCAGTACAATTTTGTTCGGAGGTCAGGATAATTATGCTTTGGTATCAGTATGTACTCGCAATAGTTCTTGTTATTGTTTGCGTTATTACCGTAATAGTAGTCCTTTTACAGGAGAGCCGCTCAGCAGGTCTTTCAGGCGCTATCGCCGGCGGTGCAGATACATTCTTCGGCAAGGGCAAAGGCAAGAGCATGGAAAAGAAGCTTGAAAAAATCACTAAGGTTTTAGCAGTTGTTTTGTTTGTACTTACTCTTGGAATTACGGTATTGTTCATGTTCCTTTATCACTAAAATCAAACGGCCTTGCCAAGAGCAAGGCTGTTTTCCTTTTCTGAGGTGTTGTTTTGATTAAAAATTATATCTGGGATTTTGACGGTATGCTGTTTGACAGCTATCCTCATATCACGTCTGCGTTTGAAAAAATGATGGCTGAAAACGGTAAAACTATCGACTTTGATCAGGCGAAAAGCCTGTTTGAGATCAGTTTTGCCGATGCGTTTGAGTTTTATAACACGAGCGAGAGTGAGCGCAGGACTTTTCAGCAGTATGAGCACGATTACTCTCTTGAGCCGGTTGCACTACCTTTTAAAAATACAGATGCGGCGCTAAGGGGAGTCATAGCTTCGGGAGGCAGAAATTTTCTTTATACCCACAGGGGAGCGAGCGTTTATTATTATCTTAAAAAATATGAGCTTTATGACCTGTTCGATTTTTACGTCACGAGTGAAAACGGGTTTCCTTCAAAGCCTGCTCCTGATGCGGTTGAGTTTATCGTGAAAGAAAATTCGCTCATTAAAAGCGAAACGGTTATGATAGGCGACCGTGAAATAGACGTTATGGCGGGCAAAAATGCAGGAGTTTACGGCTGCCTTTATACCAAAAATCCGAGAGAAACAAATGCGGATTTTGTGATAACCGATATAATACAAGTGCTTGAAATTTAGAATAAAACAGTGCGTTGATTTGTTCAGCGCACTATTTTTTATCATTTTTTTATCAGTCGGATATATCGAGATCGTGTGTGATGTGAGCCGTGTAATCGGGGTAGGCTTTGCTGATTTCTTCGTTGAGTACGGTGAGCGCCTCTTTCGGGTCAACGTCAAAGCTCGTCACAACGTCAAAGCGCATATATTTCGCCGTTGTATCAGCGTAAAATCCGTGGAGCTGCAAAGCCCAATCATGTGAGAGCACTATGTCCTGAACTTTGTTCTTGATTTCTGCGGCTATGCTGTTTTTGGTGTTGTATGAGTAAACTCCTATTCCCGTAAGAATAACACCCGTTTCTTTATAAACGTTGTACTGCAGCTTTCTTGTCAGCACGTCAACCTCGTCAACACTCATAACGTCGGGCAGTTCAACGTGAACGGAGCCGTAGTTTTTGTCGGGACCGTAGTTTGTGATGATAAGGTCGTATGCGCCTCTGACTTCCGGCTCTTCGCAGAGAATGCGTTTTATTTCAACCGTCAGCTCCGAGTCCGCCCTGTGACCGAGTATATCGTCAAGCGTTTCTTTTATCATTTCATAGCCTGATTTTATAATGAACGCCGATATTATTACGCCGACGTAAGCTTCGAGCGAAACATGCAGGGTAATATAAATTATTGCCGAAACAAGAACGGAAAAAGAAAGAATTGCGTCAAACAATGCGTCAGATCCCGAATCCTGCAAAGCTTTTGAGTTAGCTTTTTTGCCCTGAGCCTTGACATATCTGCCGAGTATTACTTTAACTACAACGGCGGCGGCTATGATTATAAGCGAAACCGTCGAGTAATCCGCCGCTTCAGGGTGTATGATTTTTTTGACAGATTCGATAAGCGACGTTATACCGGCGTAAATGACTATTGCGCTGACTATCAATGCGCTTAAATATTCGATCCTTCCGTGACCGAGGGGATGATCCTTGTCGGGCTTTCTGTTGGCGAGCTTCGTGCCGACTATTGTAATAACAGACGACAGCGCGTCGGATAAATTATTTACAGCGTCAAGAATAACCGCAATAGAGTTGGAAAGCAGACCGACCCCTGCCTTGAAAGCAGCAAGGAATATATTTGCGGCAATGCCGATAATACCTGTTCTGACGATTATTTTTTCACGGCTCTGAACTTCGTTTCCTATTCTTTCTTCGTTTTTCATCATATCACTCCGGAATATTTTGTAATTATAAAATAACATATCCGCCCCCCGTTAGTCAATATTTACTTAAATATATGACGGCTGAAAGAGCAAATATGATTTTCATTTCCGGTAAATTATATATTGAAATTTATTTGATTCTATAGTAAAATATTGTCAACATCAGGAGGTGTTCAAATGAAAAAAGCATTATCAATAATAATGGCTGTCGTTATTCTAATCTGCGCTGCGCCTCTTAGTGGTATTGAACAGCTGAATTCTTTATCAATTAATGCATCATCTGCTGATGCTGACGATGCTCTTACTTTTGCTCGGATAAACGGAAAAATGGCAGTAAAATCATGCCTGAAAACATTTGAAGGAAGAATGGAAATTCCTTCTCAATATAACGGGGAACCTGTTGAAGTTATAGGGTCAGATGCTTTCAGGGAATGCTCAGGATTGACAGAAATAATTGTGCCGGACAGCGTGACGAGTATCGGCCGCACGGCGTTTATATATTGTACCGCTTTAAAAGACATTACGCTGTCTGATAATCTTGCCATCATAGGGGATGAAGCGTTTGAACACTGCGGCATTTCGGAAATCACGATACCTCCCGGGGTGGAAAGTATTGGTGACAGAGTATTCCAGGGCTGCAGCAATCTTGTTACAGTCAATTTTTACAGTACTTTAAAAACTCTTGACAATTCTGCTTTTCACAACTGCCGTGTTACAAATGTCTATTATTCAGGCAGCTTAATTGACTGGAATAAAATCAGCTTTCTCAGCGGTATTTACAATACCAGGGTTCCGTTTGACGCTGTTATCCATTATAATTCTGCACCGCGTATAAAAGAGCAGGAAGGAATATATAATAATATCAGCTGGATTCGATATGACGGCGAAGTAATGATTTTGGACTGTGATGAATCAGTAGAAGGAAATATTGTTATTCCGCAGACGATAGAAGGATACCCCGTAACAACTATATGTACGAGTACGTTTTCCGGATGTAAAAAAATAACAGGAGTCGAAATCCCGGAAGGAATTAAAACTATATGGAACAGCGCGTTTTTTGATTGTTCTGAATTAAAGACAAAAGTGACGATACCAAGCAGCGTTACTCTTTGCGGCAAAGGTATTTTTGCGAGCTGTGTAGGATTAAAAGATATTGCTGTTGCTCCGGGAAATCCGGTATATGACAGCAGAAATAACTGCAAAGCAATTATCGAGACCTCAACCGATACGCTCATTTCAGGATGCAGCGGTTCGGTAATCCCGGACGATATTAAGTCAATAGGAGAGAATGCTTTTTACGGAACAGCGTTCAGAAACGGAAACCTTCCCGAAGGACTGCGTTTTATCGGCAGATATGCTTTTGCTCACAGTTTGATGGAGAATATTGTTTTACCGGAAAGCGTTGAAATAATATCAGATTATGCTTTTAATTGGGCGGATAGTCTTAAAACAGTTGAAATGCCTGCCAGCTTAAAAAAGATAGGAGAACAGGCTTTTTCATATTGCAGACACTTAAAAGAAGTCACTGTTCCCAGTAAGACAGAGTATATCGGCAGAGCGGCGTTTTCAAACTGTAATGAGCTTGAAAGCATCACTTTGCCGGACAGTATAACATATATCAGCAGGTCTGCTTTTACGTCAACCAGCTATTTTTCAGATAACAGTAATTGGGAAAATGATGTTTTGTACGTCGGCAACCATCTGATCAAAGCTCGCGAAACTGTCTCCGGTGATTATCAGATAAAACCGGGAACAAAGACCATTGCCGAATACGCGTTTAACGGATGCGGCGGATTAAAAAGCGCGATAGTGCCTGACAGCGTTGTTACAATCTGCGACAATGCATTTTCGCAATGCACAAATCTTGTAAACGTTTTGATCAACGGCAATACAGATTTTGAAAAGGATACGTTCAAAGATTCAGATAAGGTCACTCTTGTTATTTTAGATGAAGACATACCAAACACAAAGGTATTTGCGGATCTGTACGGGGTAAACCGTGTTGATGTGGTTTATAATCCAAAGAAAAATGTATTATCTTTCGACGGAACGACCACGGTTTATGAGGGTGAAAATTATGACTACATAACTGAATCCCTCAGAAAATATCCCGAGGCTGAATATATGTTTTTCGGTAAGATTGTTTTTAACGGTATTAAAAAAGACGATTTTATGTTTAAACTGGATGATGATGTCGACGCAAGGATAATTGATTCAGGTTCCGAAGATTTGACCTTAAATCATTTGTATGTTAATATTAATCTGATAAATGAGGAAGGCTCAGGAAAAGTCACGTTTGATTATATGCTTAACGCATTAAAAAACGGCAGCGGTGAAGCTTTCAGCATAGTGCTGGATTCTGATGAGGGTCAATACGGGCAAAGTATTTCTGACAAAATAGTTGATCGTATCGTTGAACATGCATTGAACGCAATGTCAAGAATTATAAACTTCTTTGCAAGAAGGATCAATAAGAAAAAATAAATATAAGTTTATATTTAATCAACGTATTTAAAACAGGAGATGTTCAAATGAAAAAAGCATTGTCCGTCATAATGGCTGTCGTTATTTTTATGTGCGCAGTACCGATGAGCGACTGCCATCAACTTGATTTCAGCAGAATAAAGGCAAGTGCAGCCGATGATTCACAGCCGTTGAGCTGGGTTAAGAATGATGATAATACAATTACTATAACCGCCTGCGATACATCTTACAGCGGTACGCTTGTTATTCCGCAGACAATTGAAGACATGCCTGTTTCCGGAATAAGAGAAAGTGCATTGGATAATTGTTCTTTATTGACAGAGCTTGTTATTCCTGAAACGGTAGTTAGTATTGGCACGAATATATGTCAAAAATGCCTCTCTCTGCAAAAAATAACAGTTGATCAAAGCAATAATAGTTTTTCATCAGACGAGTACGGCATTTTATATAATAAAGATAAATCGATTTTGTATTGTTGCCCGCCTTCTAATGGAATTACTGAATTCACGGTTCCCGATACAGTGACCAAGATATCTTTCAGAGCTTTTTATGAGTGTTCAAATCTGGAAAGTGTTGTTCTCAATGATAAGATTACCGAGATATCAAGCACTTTTTATGGATGTTCAAGTCTGAAAAGCGTTACTCTGCCTGAGGGACTTAAAAAAATTGATGCTTTCGCTTTTTATAAATGCACAGGCTTGATAAACATTAATATTCCCGACGAGGTAACGTTGATCGGTATGCATGCATTCGACGGCTGTAAAGGCTTAAGGGAAATTTCAATTCCGGATAGTGTAACAGAGATGGGACATCACGCATTCAGTTATTGCACCGATCTAAAATCAGTAAAACTCAGCAAAAATCTTTCAGCCATTGATGAAGACGCTTTTCGTAATGACCCCAATTTAACAAGTATTGACATACCGCCAAGTGTTGCATCAATAGGCAGCAGTGCGTTTTACAGCTGCACTAATCTCAGAAATGTAATACTACACGGAGAAACAGATATTGTTCAGTCTGCTTTCAGAGCGCCCGGATCCGGATTGATGAATAATCTGACAATTATTATAGATGGCGATGCTCCTCAAACCAAAGAGCTTGTAAAACAGTACGGCATAAACTGCGTCGATGTTGATTATGATCACGGCGAAAAGGTGATTTCATTCAACGGTAAAACAACTGTTTATGCAGGTGCAGATTACAGTTATATAACAAATTGTATAATGGAACAGCCTGAAGCGGAGTATCTGTATTTTGATAAACTGATATTTGACGGCGTTAAAAATGACGTAATTATATCTGACGAAATGGATTTTATAGAGCCTGACGCTGAAAATCTGACGTTCAATCATCTTTATGTAAATATGAAAATGATTACTGAAGACGGCGATAAAAATATCACATTTGAAAAAATGTTAGAGGAATTTGAAAAAGGAAACTATGATGCGTTTAAACTCGTTGTAAAATCCGATGAGGGAGAGCACGAACAGAATGTATTTATAAAATTTATCGAAAAAGTATTGACAGATGCGCTCAACGCAATGTCAAGAGCGATAAATTTCTTTGCCAGAATTTTTAAGAGAAAATAAACTTTTCATTACAATTTTTCGGTTGTTCATTACAAACCTGTTGACGTTGTCAGTCCTGTTGTGTTATGTTGATTCCTGTCAGTATGACGACAGGGTTGAGGGGATAATATTTCTGCTGTCAACGGGTCTTGAAAGCTTGTTTATCTCCCTGTTTTCTATTGGCAATGTTCAATTCGCTGTGATGACAAATTTATCACATAATCTATAAGATCCGTTGACTGCAGGTATGAAAAAATTATAGCGGAATAATATAAAAAAAGGCACTTTGAATCGTTACGATCCGAGGCGCCTTTTTGATTCTTTTGAAGTTAAATCTGCAATACTGTCAATAAAAGTCAGCGAAGAGGCAGGAACAGAATATACAGAAGATGTGAATTGATTACTTCAGACTTTGTTTGATGAATATCATCTATAAAGTTTTTGCATTGAGAGAAAACCGAATTTGTATGTTGAAGAGTTTATTTCATATTAAATATTCGTCCTGCTTTGACATTTTATTGACCATAACATAAGAAACAATAAACATTATTACCACAAATCCGGCAAAATACCAGCCTGAATTTACCTGCTCCATTGACGCTATGTAGTCGTAGGCTCCGTGCATCAGAGCTGGGAAAACAAGCGCCATAATTCTCATAAGCTTTGACATGGACGCCTTGCCCTGAATCTGATATTTTTTTGCAATACCGTAAAATACGCCCATGAATACGCCGAAGCAAGCGTGACCGGGTATTGCCGTCACCGCTCTTACAAGCGCAGTCGCAAATCCATAGGAGAGAACGTAGCTGATGTTTTCCCACAAAGCAAAACCAAGCGAAACGAATACTGCGTAAACAACGCCGTCATACTGGCAGTTGAATTCGGGTGAATGCCATGTGCGCCTTTTCATCATAATATATTTGGAGCTTTCCTCCGACACGGCAACTATCACAAAATAGAGCAGTACGTTATAAAGCACCGTGCCTTTCTGCACTGCGGAATTGAGCAGTGTGCTGAGTATCCTTTCTTCAACAAGAGCAATAAGTGATGAAAGTATACCTGCAATAACAAGATTCACAAGCGCTCGGCCGCTCTCTTTTTCAAGACGGTCGGATTTATAAACCTTTATCATCAGAAAAATCGCCGGTATGACCGCAGCCGCGATGAGTATTAAATTGTAGGTCATTATAGGCTGAATGAAAAAGTAAAACATAAAATTTCTCCTTTTACTGTGCTGTGCTATTCATGATTTCAAGCGACTTTTTGAGTATCGTAAGCTGATTTTCGCCGGGATGAAGCCTTATTGCGATATGCGGCTTTCCTGCGGCGGAAACCGTGATCCTGCCTTTCATCGAGTGGGCAAGAGCCGTTATTTTACTCATATCGAGGTTTTCTATGAACATTTTGATCGTGTCACCCGATCTGTTTATTTCATATATTCCCTGATCGATTGCGCTGTTGCGCATCTGAGCGATTGTAATAAGACCGAGCACGCCTGAAGGCGGATCACCGAAGCGGTCTATCAGCTCGTCAATTACGTCGTCTGCGTCCTCCTCACATCTTATATCGGCGATCCTGCGGTACATTGCAATTCTGTGGGGAGTGCTCTTGATGTATTCAGACGGAATCGACGCATCAACAGGCAGGTCGATAAGGCATACTTTGTCAGGCTCAGGAGGCGTTTCGCCTTTTTCCTCGCTGACAGCCTGGTTGAGCATTTTCATATAAAGATCGTATCCGACGGCTTCCATATGACCGTGCTGCTGAGTGCCTAGAATATTGCCTGCGCCCCTTATTTCAAGGTCTCTCATGGCTATCTTGAAGCCTGAACCGAATTCCGTATATTCTCTGATCGCCGTCAGACGTTTTGCGGCAATCTCGCTTAATTCTTTTCCTCTTGTAAAGGTAAAATATGCGCTTGCGCGTCTTGAAGATCTGCCGACTCTTCCTCTTAACTGGTGAAGCTGTGAAAGCCCCATTCTGTCCGCATTTTCAACGATAAGAGTATTTACATTCGGAACGTCAACGCCTGTTTCGATAATCGTGGTGCAGACGAGAATATCCGTTTCGCCTTCCATAAGACTGCGCCAGATATCGCTTAGTTTTTCTTCGCTCATCTGACCGTGGGCATACTGCACCCTTGCCTCGGGCAGAAGCTCTTTTATCTTTGAAGCAGTCCTTGCTATCGTTTCGGTTCTGTTGTGAAGATAATATACCTGACCGCCGCGGCGCAGTTCGTTGCTCATAGCCTGGGCGAGGACTTCCATATCATGCTCTATAACGTATGTCTGAACAGGATGTCTGTCCTGCGGAGCTTCTTCGAGTATCGACATATCACGGATTCCCGACATCGCCATATTGAGCGTTCTCGGTATCGGCGTTGCCGTGAGAGTGAGTACGTCAACGTTAGGATATGCAGTTTTGAGCTTTTCCTTCTGCGCTACGCCGAAACGCTGTTCTTCATCAACGATGATAAGTCCGAGATCACGAAATTCAATATCTTTTGAAATCAGTCTGTGAGTTCCCACAATAATATCAACGTAGCCTCGTTTGAGGTCCTTTTTTATTGATTCCTGCTCTTTTTGACTGACAAAACGGGAAAGCATCTGAACGTCGACGGGGAAGCCTTCGATCCTTTTTCGTATCGTCTGGTAATGCTGGAGAGCGAGTATAGTAGTCGGTACGAGTATGGCGCATTGCTTGCCGTCCGCTACGCATTTGAATGCCGCTCTTATCGCGACCTCCGTCTTGCCGAAACCAACGTCGCCGCAAAGCAGTCTGTCCATAGGATGAGCCTGCTCCATATCGTTCTTGATTTCATTTATGCAGCGGAGCTGGTCGTCTGTTTCGTCAAATTCAAATCTTCTTTCAAAGTCGCTCTGCATATCAATGTCAGGTGAAAATGCATGACCGGGCATATTCATCCTTTTGGCGTAAAGCTCAATTAGCTCCTTTGCCATATCTTTTACGGCAGAGCGCACCCTTGTGCGGGTCTTGTTCCATTCGCTGCCGCCAAGACGGTTGAGCTTGAGTGTTCCGCTGTCGCTGTTGGGACCTATATATTTAGATACCTGGTCAAGCTGGGTTACTGGAACGTATAATACGTCGCCTTTGTCATATTTTATTTTGATATAGTCTTTTATATTTCCGTCTGCTTCAAGCTGGGTTATTCCGTCAAAAATACCGATACCGTGAGCCGCATGAACGATATAATCGCCTTTATGAAGCTCTTCAAGGCTGTTGAAGACTGCGGCTTTGTTTACTTTTTTCTGCTTTCTTGCAACGGGCAGAGCTTCGCGAGAGCCGTATGTAATAGTAATGAACGAAGCGCCCGGATATTCAAATCCGCTTGAAAATCCGCCGGGCAAAACTATGATTCTTCCGGGAACGGATTTTTCCGGCGGCTCTGTCATAAATACTGCGTTATAGCCGTCGTTCCTGAGATCTTCGGCAAGCGCTTCGGAAGCTTTCGGAGTGCCCGACATTATTACAACGCTGTGTTTTGAGTTTTTGCCGGTATACGGCGACAGGTCGTCTTTTAGAACAGAAACAGATCCGCTCCAAGCGGAAAGCTGACGAGCGTTGAACGTTACAAGCTCCTTGACAGGTATGTCAAATGATCCTCTTGCGAGGTTGTCAAGATATATTGCGCCGAGATCGGTGTAAAATCCCGTAAGCTCCCTGAAGGACATCATATATCCCTCAAGCCCTTTGCCTACAACGCCTTCTTCAAGGTAAGCTCTGTATTCTTCGGTAAAAAGTCTGAATGCGGCGTCGCCTTTATCCTTTACGCTGAAGCTTTCGCTCACAAAAAGCAGAGGATTTTCTATATAATCAAAAAGCGTCGCAGACGTGTCATAAACGAGCGGAAGGTATCTGTCCGCAGAGCAGAGGGAAACTCCCGACTTTAAAAAGTCGATATCTTTATTAAGGGATTCTTTAAGCTTTACGGAGCCTTTTCCTTTGACCGTTTTTGAAAATTCTTCGATTATGCCTATGAGTTTTGAATTGGTGCAGCAGATTTCAGCGGCGGGCGTTATCGTAACTTCTTCTGTCTGACTGATCCTGCGCTGAGTCTGAGTGTCAAAAAAAGATATTGAGTCAACCGTATCTCCCCAGAAATCAACGCGGAACGGTAAATCGCTGTCAGGTGAAAAAATATCTACTATTCCGCCTCTTACGGCGTACTGACCGCTGCCCTCAACGTTTTCGGCAAGCGTATAGCCTGAATCAACAAGCTTTTCGCAAAGCGAAGATATGGCGGTTTCATCGCCTGTTTTTATGGTGATTCTTCTTTTGAACAGCTCCTCCGGCGGTATTGTAAACTGCAAAGCCGCTTCAACGCTTAGCACTACTGCGTCGGCGTTCCCGTCAAGAAGTCTGCCGAGAACTGACAGCCTGCGGTGTTCATATTCGTGAGATTTTACCTGCGTCGTTCTGAGTGAAATATCGCCTGCGGGAAAAAGCAGAGCATTGCAGCCGAATGCTGTCAGGTCTTTGCAGAGTCTGCTGCCCTGCGTTTCGTCAGGCACGATTATAACAGCCTGCCGAGGTTTAAACTCTTCACAGAGAGCACTGATTATATTTGCCTTGTGAATCTGTGAAAGGCCGAGCGCTCCGAGCGGAGTGCGGCCTCGTTTTATGTAATTCACAAGTGTCGGATATTCATTTGTATTTTTAAGTGCATTGGTAAATAAGGACATTGTTTCTCCTATTTGAATAATAAATTAAGAATAGTGCCGAGGTTTGCCGTAACGACCGATAAAATGACGGCAGAAACAACAAACAGCAGATTTGTTTTCCATTCCTTTACTATAAGTCCGATAAACTCTCTTATCTGGGCATTCGGCCAAAAATACCATTTTGTTTTTGCTCCGATGCCGTCGGCTTTCATTCCTGCCGAGACTGAGAGTATACCGCTTCTGAAAACGTGATAATTGGTTGTCGCAAAAAGAATATTTGCGTCTTTCTTTTTTGAAGAAATAATTTTATCCGAAAACTTCATGTTCTGCATCGTTGTTGCTGATTCCGTTTCCGGAAAAATAATGCTTTCGTCTATGCCTTTTTCAATAAGATAATTTTTCATGCTCTGCGCTTCGGAAATAACTTCGTCGCTTCCTTTTCCGCCCGACGGAACGAAACATGCCTGCTTGCCTGTTTGGGCAAGCTGGGCGTTATAAAAATCCAGAGCCTTGTCTATTCTTCCTCTGAGCAGCGGAAGGGGAGTGCCGTCTTTTTTGATTTTACAGCCGAGTATGATTATATAGTCCTGATTGTATTTCGGTTTGTGACTGCCGGCGTAAATACAGCATACCATTGCCGCAAGCAGCAGGAATATAAAGTACACGAATACAGACGAGACAGTACATCTCAAAACCGAGTATTTTATATCGTTAATTTCACCGTAGGTTGATTGAGGACTCAAATACGCTGAAACTATACACGCAAGCGATCCTATCGCAAGCAAAGTACTTATCATTATTCCCAGCAGGTTATTTACCCTGAATCCTTCGCGGCGTATCAGCGACAGGTTGCTGATACACAGAAATGCAGAAAATACGACGATTAAGGGGGTAAACACCATAAAAATAATTGACATTATCAGTCCGGCGAAATCGTACATTTTTACGGAATCAAATCTGTCCGGCATTATGATACAAAGACTAAACATCCCCGCAAAAACGATAAACTGCGTACCGAAATAAAACATCATTGCAAGATCAAGCACCGTTTTATAAGAAAAAAACTGATTCTTTTTTCGATAAATGAACTGCTTGGTAAAAACAATAAACGATGTAAGCGTCAGCAGAACAAACCCCATACAAATAAATTGATAACCGCCGAAATCGTAGCCGGAAATCAGAGTGAAGCCTGATGACGTGACTTTGAGAGTTGTATAGTATGTGGTATTAACTTTTTTGTTGCCGCTTTCAGGGTAATATTTTGTTTGTATTTCAACTGTTCCCTTTTTTAAGCCGGTGAAGACGACTTTTGAAATGCCGTTTTTGGTAGTTACCGGTGAATGGCTTACAATCCCTTCTTCGCTGTAAGTGATTTCAAAATCATCAGTTTCTGTGGGGTTTGAAATATAAAGAGGGTAGCTTCTGCCTGAAATAAAAACTGCCGAAGCCGTTGTTGCAATAATCAAAAAATAAATAATAAAAATTATCGCTGCCTGTTTTTTCTTCATGATTTTCTCCGTGGTTATATGTTTAAATCAAGTTTCAGTTTTTCAAAGTTTCTGTCTTTGAAGCAATGGGTGCTGAAACCGAGCTTCTGAGCAGCGTCAATATTTGCTTCGCTGTCGTCAATAAAAAAGCATTCTTCTGCTCTGAGAGAGAACTTCTCAAGCAGGATTTTATATATCCGCTCATCAGGCTTGATGATTCCGTAATCGGCGGAAACAATGAACCCTTCAAATTTCTCAATGGAGGGGATATTGCTTTTAAATTCATGAAACCACTTTGCGCAGTTTGTAAGCACAAATAACCGGTAACCGCTCTCATACAGAGAGTC
>CADAMY010000020.1 GCA_902789095.1 Oscillospiraceae bacterium
ACTGAAGAAATCTGGCAGACTTTACCGCATGACGGCAAGTCGATTATGATTTCAAGCTGGCCGGAATACAGTGAAGAACTCTGCTTCTCAGATGACGAAGCGAAGATGGAAAAGGTTATGGAAGCTATCAGGGCTATCCGCAACCGCAGAGCCGAGATGAACGTACCTCCGTCAAGAAAGGCTAAGTATTATATCGCCGCTGACGATAAGGATGCGTTTGAATCCGCAGGAATTTTCATGCAGAGACTTGCAAGCGCATCAGAGGTTGAACTCGGCGACAGCTTTGATATTGACGGCGCAGTTTCAATCGTAACGGCTGACGCTAAAATATATATCCCGATGGGCGAGCTCATAGATTTTGAAGCAGAAAGAGCAAGACTTACTAAAGAAAAAGAAAAGGCTCTTAAAGACCTTGAATTTATCAATAAGAAGCTCAATAATCCCGGCTTCGTATCAAAAGCGCCCGAAGCGGTAGTTCAGGGTCAGCGTGATGCCGCCGCAAAATTACAGGATAAAATTTCAATGCTTGATGACAGTATTGCAAAATTAGGATAATCATTTAAAGGCTGTCGCTTATGCGGCAGCTTTTAAGTTTAAGGTGATGTTATGACAGACGCTCAGGCGATAGAATATATACATTCAAGAGAAAAATTCGGCTCTGTTTTAGGGCTTGAAAGAATATCCGCTTTGTGCGAAAGGCTCGGCAATCCGCAGGATAAGCTGCGTTTTGTTCACGTTGCCGGAACGAACGGCAAAGGAAGCACGAGCACTATGATTTCGCAGACGCTCATTGACGCAGGATATAATACGGGACTGTTTACGTCTCCGTTTGTAATTGATTTCAGGGAGCGCATACAGCTAAACGGCAGTATGATTTCACCTGATGACCTCGCTGTTTGTACCGGCGAAGTAAAAAATCAGGTCGATCTGCTTGAAAAAGAGGGGATTGTCCCTACGGAATTTGAGATTCTGACGGCTGTTGCTTTTTTGTATTATTACAAAAAGAAATGCGACGTCGTCGTACTTGAAGTCGGAATGGGCGGCTTGTATGATGCGACCAATGTAATAAAAGATACAGACGTCTGCGTTATAACGTCGGTGTCGCTTGACCATACCGCAATCCTCGGCGAAACGGTTGAGGAAATTGCGGTAAACAAGGCGGGGATAATCAAAGAAAATTGCGCTCTTGCTTTGTATCCTCAGCTTTTTAAAGGAGCGAAAGATGTTATTGTAAAAACGGCAAAAGAGCATAACTGCAGGATTTCATTCGCCGATAAAGAAAAGTTAAAAGTAATAAAAAGCGACGAAAACGGCTCGGAGTTCATTTATAAAAATCAGAACTTGAAAACGTCGATGATAGGTTTTCATCAGGTGCTCAACGCGATTACCGCCTACGAAGCTTGTATGCTTTTAAAAGAGCGAGGATTCAGCATAACGACTGAGAATATTAAGCGCGGCATTTATTCTGCCCGCATAGCCGCAAGGGTGCAGATAATCAGCAGAAATCCGCTTATCGTCATTGACGGCGGTCATAACGCCGACGGAGTCGAAGCGCTCTGTTCAATATTAAAAACAACTTTTAAAGGATACAGAATTTCAGCGCTCCTCGGTATGATGAAGGACAAAGACGTTGATACGGCTGTAAGTCTTTTGGCTCCGCTGTGTGAGAGAGTATATACTTCTGCCGTCAACGTGCCGAGAAGTATGGATGCTGAAGAATTACGGAAGAAAGTTTCGTTATACTGCAGCGAAACTATGGCGTTTAAAAACAGCGGCGACGCTTTTAATGCTCTTAAAAATACGGTTGAAGACGGCGGGATGCTTCTTGTGTGCGGCTCTTTGTACCTTGCGAGTGAAATCGAAAATCTTATAAAAGGGGATAATTTATGCTCCGACTGATTACAGGCAGAATCGGCTCCGGCAAAACGGAACGTGTTTATGCGGAAATTGAAAATTTAATAAATTCCGGGAGCAGCTCTCCGGTGCTTATAGTGCCGGAGCAATATTCATTTGAAACAGAAAAAAATATTATCAGAAAGCTTGGTGCAAAAAAAGCTGATACCGTCGGGGTTTACAGTTTTACGTTTCTCTCAAAGCTTCTTTTAAAGCAGACGGGAATTTCATTCAACGGAGAAATCAGCGATTCCGACAGGGCGATGATAATGTCATTGACGCTTGATGAAGTTTATGATGCTCTCGTTTTTTATAAAAAAGAAAGTTTTTCGTCGGGCTTCATCAACGATATTTCCGGGATGATTAAAGAATTCCGCCAGTGCGCAATCACTCCGGATGATTTGATAAAATCGGCAAAAAGCGTGAATGAAAAGAGCCTCGGCGACAAACTGAGCGATCTTTCTCTTATCCAGCGAACATATTCGGCAATTATTGAAAACAGTTTTCTTGATGAAGAAACTTCGCTTGACCTGCTGCATGATAATATTGACAAAACAGACTGGTTCAGCGGCAGAACTGTTTTTATTGACGGATTCAGGGGCTTTACAAGTCAGGAATACAGACTGATTGAAGATATGCTCAGCCGATGTGACGATGTGTATGTGACTGTATGCGCCGATAAAGTTACCGGACTTTTTGAAAAAAACAGCGTTTTTGCCCATACAAGAAGAACTGCGTCGAAGCTGATAAGGATCAATGAAAAAGTCAGCAGGGAAAAGGCTCAGATCATCCCCGCCGACTATAATTCGAGAGCCGGCAGAAAAGACCTTGATTTTCTTGAAAAGAATCTGTATTCGCTCTCATCTGCTTCGTTTGACGGAAAACCCGAGAATATAACCGTCTGCGCCGCCGAATCATTCATGGATGAGTGTGACTTTGCTGCGTCAAAAATCAAAGAACTCATTTCATCAGGCAAATACAGATGCCGTGATATTGCTGTAATCGCGAGGGATTCCGACACATACGAGAGAAGAATCAAAGCGTCGCTGAGAAAATACGGCGTGCCGGTATATATAGATAAACGACAGCCTGTTTCCTCTCAGCCTCTCATTGCTTTTGCAGATGCTGCGCTGGGTATTGCAGCTAACGGATTCTCAACGGAAAACATTATGCGCCTGATAAAAACAGGGCTTACCGATATAGATGAAGAACAAAGCTCGCGGCTTGAAAATTATGCTCTTATGTGGAGTGTGAGTGCAGGCGACTGGCTAAGGGATTTTACAGGTCATCCCGATGGGCTCGGCAAAGCGATGCTTGAACACCACGCAGAAGAACTTGAAAGAATAAATTCATGCCGACGCTGCGTAACTCAGCCTTTGTATTATTTCAGAGAATCTTTAAAAGATACTGATGCTCTCGGAGCGGCAAAAGCATTATATGACCTTGTACTGAAGCTCAATGTCAAAGAGCATCTCAAGCTTTTGGCGTCAGAACTGCTTGAAAACGGAGAATATGATCTTGCCGAAGAGCAGAACAAAGTCTGGGATATTTTTATAGGATTAATAAACAGTATTTCTTCTGCGGCAGGAAATAAAAAAATGAGCGCCAAAAAGTTTTATTCTCTGTTTAATCTTATGGTTTCATACAGTTCGATGGGCGCTGTCCCGACGGGACTTGACGAAATTACGGCAGCTTCTGCTGACAGAGTACAGCTTTCTTCTCCTAAAGTAGTCTTTGCGCTCGGAGTAAACGACGGAGTTTTTCCGTTTGTTCAGACAAATAAAAAAATCCTCTCACGGCAGGAAAGAGATACTCTTCGCTCAATGGGCCTTGATTTTTCACAGACTGCCGAAGAAGACGTGATGGAAGAAAGATATATTGCGTATAATACTCTTTGCTCAGCTTGTGAAAAGCTTTATGTTACTTATACCGAAAAAACTCTTACGGGCGCTCAGACGCCGCCTTCAGAGCTTGTCGGTCAGATCAAAAAGCTTTTTCCGTGTATTGAAACTGTTTATACATCTTCATTACAGGATTTTGATTTTGTAAGAAGCGAAGAATCGGCTTTTGAGATACTTGCAAAAAATTATAATAAATATAACGCCGAGGATTCCGTTTTAAGAGAAATCCTCAAAAGCAGCGCTGATTATAAAGGCAGGCTAAAAGCTCTTGCTTCTGCGGCTGATAAAAAAGAATATCATATTGACGACGAAAATACAGCGCAGAAGCTTTTCGGCAGAAATATGTATGTTTCCGCTTCAAAAGCAGAATCATTTTACAAATGTCCTTTCCAATATTTCTGCAAGTACGGAATCAAACTTAAACCGCTTGAAAAAGCGGAGCTTGACCAGATGCAAATGGGACGTATCGTTCATTTTGTGCTTGAAAATATGCTTCGTGAAAATGAAAAAGAAAAGCTTTTGAAAATGACAGATGAAGAAATCGAAACTGTCGTCAGAGATTTGCTCGGATTGTATTTTGAGCAGAATATGAATATTCAGGATAATGACAGCGAAAGATTCAGATTCCTTTATTCCAACATTGCAGGCAGTATCTGCTATATTGCCAAGCGAATGATCATGGAATTTTCGGTCAGCGAATTTGTTCCTGTTGATTTTGAACTGCCGATTGATAACGACAGCGAAATAAAACCCATCAAAATTGCTCTTTTAAACGGAGGGGTGCTGCAGGTCATAGGCTGTGTTGACAGAGTTGATATGATGAAAACGGAAGATGTTTCGTTTATCCGGATAATCGACTACAAACTCGGCGGCAAAAAGTTTAAATTCGGCGACGTATTTTACGGGCTTAATATGCAGATGCTGATTTATCTTTTCTCTATCTGGAAAAACGGAACGAAAAAATACGGCGAAACCGTTCCTGCCGGTATACTGTATATGCCGGGAAAGAGTTCTTCCGCTTCACTCGGAAGGCATGCGAGCGAGGAGGAAATCATAGCCAAGCAGATGAAGGCCGGTGCAATGAACGGCTTGCTTCTTGATGATTCCCGTTCGCTTTACGGAATGGATAAAGAAAAAAGCGGAGCGTTCATTCCGGTAAAATTTGATGAAAAAAACAACTGCTTTAAGGGCAGTATTATTGATATGAGTTCGCTTGTCTCTTTATATGAAAAGCTTTGCGATCTTCTTAAAAATATGGGCAACAGTCTGCATTCGGGAAAGATAGAGGCTGTGCCGGTATATTCAAATGAATCTGACAGCGCTTTTAAAGATGCCTGCACATATTGCGATTACAAAAGCGTATGCGGCTTTGAAAATAACGGAAGGCGAACGGAAATAATGAAAATGAGCGATGAGCAATGTATTGCTAAGCTGAAGGACGGTGAGGATGATGCCTGAATTTACACATGCGCAAAAACAGGCCGTTGAATCAAGAAACGGAACGATTCTCGTATCGGCGGCGGCAGGCTCGGGCAAAACAACCGTACTCGTTGAGCGTGTCATTCAGCGCCTTGCGGATAAGGAAAATCCCTGCCCGGCAGACAGTCTGCTGATAGTAACGTTTACAAAAGCGGCTACTGCCCAGATGAAAGAAAAAATCGCGGCAGCTTTAGAAAAACGCCTTGACGAAAATCCTTCTGACGAGCATTTGCTCAAGCAGAGAATGCTTCTTCCGTTTGCCAAAATAAGCACGATAGACAGCTTCTGCGGTGAAATTGTCCGTGAAAATTTTCAGGCGCTCGGAATCTCTCCGGATTTCAAAATGCTTGAAGAAAACGAGCTTGCCGTGATGCGCGGCGACGCTGCTGCATCCGTGCTTCAGAAAGCTTATTCTCAGAACGACGAAGGCTTTAAAAGACTTCTTGAAATGTTTGTATCGGGCAGCAATGACAAAGCTCTTTCAGGTCTTATTTTATCGATCTATAAAAATTCAAGAGCTTTCCCGTTCCCTGAAAAATGGCTTGATTCCCTTGTTGAACCGTACTCGGAAAACAAAGACGTTATGTCAACCGTATGGGGAACTTTTCTTAAAAAATATTTGAACAGCGTTGCCGATTACTGTATTTCAATACTCACTCAGTCGCTTGATCTGTTTGAAAAAAATGACAGCACGGTTTTTGAATGCTGCTCGTCTGCTTTCAGCTCGTTTATTAAAATTTTTGAATCTTTCAGAGAATGTGTAAATAACGATTCGTGGGATAAGATAATTCATTCTCTTGACAGCTATGATTCCGGTCTCAGGATCGGATATCCCAGAGGATACCGTTCTTTTTTTCTTGATATGGCAAAAGCTCTGAAATCAGAAATTTCGGATATAGTCAATAAAAAAATCAAGGAGAAGATATTCTGCTGTACGCAGGATGAATTTATTGAAGATAACGAATATGTCCTTCCCGCTGTTAAAAAACTGATAACCCTTGTCAAAGAATTCGGCAGAGAGTTTTCAGCTCTTAAATCTGCGTCGGACGGAGCTGATTTCAGCGACGTAGTCGAAAATGCGCTGAAGCTCCTGATAAAAGGCGTTGATGAAAACGGCAATCCGATTAAAACGGAACTGGCTGAAAACTTATGTTCAAGATACAGCGAGATTCTCGTAGATGAATTTCAGGATATCAACGAAACTCAGGATATGCTTTTTAAAGCTATATCAAAAAACGAATCCAATCTTTTTATGGTAGGCGACGTGAAGCAGAGCATATATAATTTCCGTCAGGCAAATCCTGAAATCTTTTTAAACCGCAGAAAAGCGCTTGATTATTTTGAAGGAGATAATTATCCGGCAAAAATAAACCTCGATTATAATTTCAGAAGCCGCAAAGGCGTTACGGATTTTGTAAACTTTGTATTTTCTCAGCTTATGAGCGAGGACCTCGGCGGTCTCAAATACGATGATGCTGAAACGCTAAAGCCGAAAGCGACATATCCCGAAACCGCTCAGCCGGGAGCTGAAGTGCATTTTGTATGTATGGATGACGGCTTATCCATAGAAAAAGAAGGCGAAGCGCAGTATATAGCGGATTATATAAGAAAACAAATAGAAGAAGGACTGACGGTAACTGACGGTGATACACAGCGGCCCGCTTCATACAGGGATTTCTGTATTCTGCTGCGAAACGCAAACAACAGGGCTGATATTTATGCCGATGTGCTTAACAAAAACTCGATTCCGTGTTATGTTGCATCAAAAACAGGATTCTTTGATGCAGTCGAAATTAAAACGGCAATTTCGCTTATGGAGGTAGTCGATAATCCCGTTCGGGATATTCCTCTGGCTTCCGTGCTGATTTCACCTATTTTCGGCTTCACTCCCGATGAACTCGCTGTTTTAAGGTGTGACTCTCCTGAAGAAAAGTCATTTTATGCCTGCGTTAAAAATGCGGCGCATAACGGCAAAAAGAAATGCATTGACTTCCTGGATACCGTAAAACGTCTGCGTGCGCTGAGCGTAACGCTCGGAGCAGGGGAATTTGTCAGGGAAATGCTGCTGAGCACAGGTTATGACTGCATTGTAAGCGCAATGCCGGGCGGTGACGCAAGAAAAGCTAACCTTGCCATGCTTCTCGAATACGCCGAAAAATACGAGCAGTCAGGTCATACGGGTCTTTCGGGATTTCTGAGGTTTATAGATAAAGTCCGCCGCCAGAACGGTGATTTTGAGATAGCAAACAGCATTTCTGAAAGCGCCGATACCGTAAAAATCATGACCATCCACAAAAGCAAAGGTCTTGAATTTCCTGTCTGTATACTTGCAGACTGCTCGTCAAAATTCAATATTGATAATTCAGGCATTGCCTTTGATCCGAAATACGGTGTTGCTTTCAAACGCAAACAGGGTTACATCAGCTTTGAAACTCTTGCTTTCAGGGCGGTCAGAACAGCTCATGAAATAGCTGAGAGAAGCGAAGAAATGCGGGTGCTCTACGTTGCGCTGACAAGAGCTAAAGAAAAGATTGTATGTGTGATCAGAGACGATAATCCCGAAAAGAGTATTTCAAAAATTCTGCTTTCTCCTGAAAGAAATACGTCTATACATCCTATCAGACTCCTGAACTGTTCTAAAATGGCAGATTGGCTGATGCTTGCCTGTGCGAGACACTTTGATTTTTCTGTTTTACCGTTTGTGTCGCAGGTTTCTGACCGTAAAATTGTGCCGAGCGAGTCAAGCGTTTTGTTCACTATAGGTGAAACAGACTTGAATGTTGAAACGGAAGAAAAAGAAAAGAAACTTATGCCCGATCCCGATCCTGATCTGCTCAGTGAATTGAAATCAAGGCTTGAATACCGCTATCCGTATTCTGATTTATCGTCGCTTACAGCTAAAGTTTCGCCTTCAATGCTTGAAAATCACGGTGACGTGCTGGCGCATTTTGCTTCAAGCGAACCAGATTTTGTACGCAAAGGCGCTCTGTCCGGCGCTTCAAGAGGTACAGCGGTGCATAAGTTTATGGAATTCTGCGATTTTACAGGGGAAACCGGTTCAATTAAATCTCAGGCTTTGCAGATGGTTAAGGACAACAAGCTCAGCGAAGCGGAAGAAAAGGTTCTTGATTACAACGTTCTTGAACGCTTTTTCAAAAGCGATATTGCCGGCAGAATCCGAAGAAGTGATCGGCTTGAAAGAGAAAAGAGAGTCACCTTTACCGTACCCGCAAGGGATATTTACCCGGTTGATTCTGATGAGGAAATTCTCGTTCAGGGGTATATCGACTGCGCTTTTATTGAAAACGGCAAATGGGTCGTTGCAGACTATAAGACTGATAATGTTTCACAGATGTCAGAGCTTAGCGGGCGTTATTCCGCTCAGCTTAAAATGTATGAGCGTGCTTTGAAAGAATGTACGGGTATTGATGTCAGCGAAACGGTTATCTACTCTTTAAAGCTCAATGAAACCATTTCAATTTAATTTTTAAGGTCTGCAAAATTCAACATAATTTTTATATTCAATCCCTTATCATATCGGTAAGGGATTTATTTTTTGCTCAGAATCGGATAATTAAAATATAATCGCAGGTGATAATATGGGAGTAAAAATCGTAACTTCACAGCAAAAAATGACAGCTTATCTTGAAGGTGAGATCGATCATCATACTGCCGCGGCAATAAGGGAAGAGATCGACA
This sequence comes from Oscillospiraceae bacterium, assembly GCA_902789095.1. Lineage (GTDB taxonomy): Bacteria > Bacillota > Clostridia > Oscillospirales > Acutalibacteraceae > CAG-488. Next base: position 8,973 of record CADAMY010000020.1, read on the forward strand.
ATGCCGTTATGCTTCATTCGCCGCAGGTGCTTAAAATTGATTTTGGCGCCGTAACTTTTATGGATTCGTCAGGCGTCGGGCTGGCAATGGGCAGATACAGAACACTTCTTATGACAGGCGGAGAGCTGATTCTTTCCAATCTGTCCGACCGGAATTACAAAATGATGAAGCTGTCGGGACTTGAAAAAATAGCAATTTTAAATAAAAGGGAGAACGCTTATGAAAGTAAAAAATGAATTCAGAATGACTGTTGAAAGCAGATCTGTCAACGAAAGCTTTGTAAGGACCACGGTTGCCGCATTTGCTTCACAGCTTGATCCAACCGTTGAAGAAATAGCGGATATAAAAACGGCAGTAAGCGAGGCTGTTACAAACTGCATAGTCCACGCCTATAAAGAATGTGTGGGCAAAATTTACATATACGCCGCTCTGAATGATGAGAGCATAATCAGAGTAAGCATAAGAGACAGAGGCTGCGGCATCGAAGACATAAAAAAAGCCCGTGAGCCATTGTTTACGACTCTCGGCGGAGAAAGGGCGGGACTCGGCTTTGCGGTTATGGAAAGCTTTACGGACAAGCTTATTGTCCGTTCAAAGCCGGGGAAAGGCACAACTGTAACTATGATTAAAAAAATCGGCGGACGCTGAGTATGGTTAAAACAAGCAGTGAAAGGGACCTGATTATAGAAAAAAACCTCGGACTTGTCCATTCCTGCGCTCGCAGATTCATCGGCAGAGGAGTCGAGTACGACGACCTTGTTCAGGCGGGATGCGTAGGGCTGATAAAAGCCGTTGATAATTTTGACGAGAGCAGGGGATTTTTGTTTTCCACTTATGCTGTACCTGTAATATTGGGTGAGATAAAGCGGGTTTTCCGAGATGAAGGAACAGTCAGAGTCAGCAGAAGCTTAAAGGACAGGGCAAGAAAGATTCTTTCGATCAAGGAACAGTATTCTGCCGAGCACGGAGCAGAGCCGACGGTATCTCAGATTTCGGTGATGCTTGGTATTTCTCCCGAGGAAACAGCTCAGGCAATCAATGCTGCTCTGCCTGTATTTTCGCTGACAAGCGCTGACGATGACGAGAAAAACTCTGAATTTGATATTCCGTCATGCTCTTATGAGTGCGAAATATCAGATAAAATAGCTCTGAAACAGGTTATGAACAAACTTGATGAAAAAGACAGACAGCTTCTTGAGTACAGGTATTTCAAATCAATGAATCAGACTGATACGGCAAGGCTTCTGGGTATGAGTCAGGTCCAGGTCAGCCGCCGTGAAAAAGCTCTTCTTTTAAAGCTGAGACGGCAACTGATTTAATAATAAGAAAAAGCACAGAAATCCGTAACAGGAAATCTGTGCTATTTTTAACTTTAAATGAATATTTATAAAAATAAAACAGCCACATAAAAATGTGACTGTAATGGTGACCCGGACGGGAATCGAACCCGTGTTACCGCCGTGAAAGGGCGGTGTCTTAGCCGCTTGACCACCGGGCCTTATTGGTAGCGGCAGTGGGACTTGAACCTACGACACCCCGGGTATGAACCGAGTGCTCTAGCCAACTGAGCTATGCCGCCGTACCGCGCTCAACAAAGCTTGTTTATTATAATATAACAAAAGCGGTTTGTCAATACTTTTTTTAAAATTTATTTAATTTTTTGTGAGGAAAACAATGAAATATTTTAAATTATTGCTTTTATTTGTTATTATAGTATTATTCTGTTCCTGCGGAGCAGAAGACCGGGTATCTGATGTTGAGAAAAATGAAAAAATCAGATATGTCGCCTTCACTTTTGACGACGGACCGTATACGCCCGTGACAAACAGAATACTTGATACGCTTGAAAAATACAATGCAAGAGCGACGTTCTTTATAGTCGGCAACAGGGCTGAAATTTATCAGGATTGCGTCAAAAGAGCTTATTCGCTCGGTTGTGAAATCGGCAATCATACTTATTCGCACGCTGACCTGTGCGGTGCAAAAAAAGATACAGTTGAAAAAGAAATCAGCAAATGCTCTGATGTAATACTTAAGATAACAGGTGAGAGAGAAAATCTTTTCAGACCGACGGGAGGCAAGAACAACAAGACTCTTCAAAGCGAGGTCGGAAGGGCGCTGATCCTCTGGAATGTAGATACAAAGGACTGGTCGCATCATAGCAGCGATAAAACGATCAGCGCCGTTCTTGATAACATAACAGACGGAAGTATTATACTTATGCACGATCTGGAGGTTTCCACTGCCGAGAGCTGCGAAAAGCTGATACCTCAGCTCACAGAACAGGGGTATCAGCTCGTTACGGTAAGCGAATTATTAAGACTCAACGGTATTGAGCCAGAAGCTGGTAAAAAGTATTACAATGCGATTCAGAGCAGATCGGCTATTTCGTAAATCAGTTTTTCGGACTTTTCCCAGCCGAGGCAGGGATCCGTTATTGATTTTCCGTAAACTCCTTCGCCGATTTTCTGGCATCCGTCTTCAATGTAGCTTTCTATCATAAATCCTTTTACCATAGAATTTATGTCCGTCGAATGTCGGCGGCTTGAAAGCACTTCTTTACAGATTCTTATCTGTTCAAGATACTGCTTTCCCGAATTGGAGTGATTAGTGTCAACAATTACGTTCATGTTCTCAAGACCGCTCTTCTCATAAAAATCATGAAGCCTGATAAGATCTTCATAATGATAGTTAGGGATTGATTGACCGTGTTTGTTGACGCTTCCTCTTATAATAGCGTGCGTCAGAGGATTGCCTTCAGATTCAACTTCCCAGCCGCGGAAAATAAACATATGCTTGCTCTGAGCCGCTTTAATTGAGTTCATCATAACGTTGAAATCGCCGCTCGTCGGGTTTTTCATACCTACTGGAATGCCGCATCCGCTTGCAACAAGCCTGTGCTGCTGATTTTCAACAGAACGGGCGCCGATAGCTATATATCCGAGCAAATCGGAAAGGTAACGCTGATTTTCGGGGTAGAGCATTTCGTCAGCGCAGATAAAGCCTGTTTCGGCAATTACTTTTGTGTGAAGCTTTCTGATTGAAACGATTCCTTCAAGCATATCTTCTTTTTTCTCGGGGTCAGGCTGATGTACCATACCTTTGTATCCTTCGCCGGTTGTTCTGGGCTTGTTTGTGTAAACTCTTGGAATGATGCAGATTTTGTCTTTTACCTTTTCCTGAACAGGGACAAGCCTTGAAATATAGTCTACAACAGATGTCTCATTATCCGCAGAGCAAGGACCAATAATCAATACAAATCTGTCGTCTTTGCCTGAAAAAAGACCGGCAAGCTCTTTATCTTTCTCCGCTTTGTGAGCCGCAAGCTCAGCGGAAAGCGGAAATTCTTCTTTAACGTCTTTAGGTATAGGGAGTTTTCTTAAAAATTTCATATTTTTTTCCTTTGAGTTAGTATTTATTTGATTGTACACCTGTCAATTGATTCAGTCAATGATTTTTTATAGCGGAACAATATTTACAAATTTGCAAAAATGAGTTATAATAAGTCAACAAATGAAAACGGAGATGATAAAAGTGAAATTATTCAGGAAAGTTCTGAGTGTTTTATTGTGCTTATGTTTGATTACTATTCCTTTATCCGTGGGTATTTCGGCATCAGATATTACTGAGCTTACTTTTTTGTATATAGACAAGGGCAATATCATAATAGGAGACGGTTATGTTTCCGGTTACGGCGCATACGGAGAGACGATAGATGAATATAACCCGGCAGGCTACTGTATCACTATGACGGACAGCGACGTCTCAACCTCAAACACTATCGAAGTTGAAGGCGGAGAGAATTATATTCTTTTAAAGGATGTAAATATCGCACCCGGTTATTTTTACGCAGGTCTTATGATTTATAACGAGTCGACTGTTGATCTTTTCTTCACAGGCGAAAACACGTTCAAAAGCGAATCCGGAGGCGGAATCGAAATTTATTCTGATTCAACGCTTATCATCGGCGGCGACGGAACTCTCAGCGCTCAGAGCAACAGTCAGGCTGGAATCGGCGGCAACGGCGGCGACGCAGGAACGATTATAATAAATTCAGGCACGATCACCGCCACCAGCAAAAGTGAGAGCGCAGGTATCGGCGGCGGCAGCAGCGGCAGCGGCGGCAATATTACTATAAACGGCGGCAATATTTATTCAAAAGGCGGAACTTACGCTGCAGGCATCGGCGGAGGAAACGGCAGCAGCGGCGGCAATGTTACAATAAACGGCGGCACGGTTACTGCAATAGGCGGCGCTAATGCGGCTGGTATCGGCGGCGGCTGGTACGGCGCTATGGGTACAGTTGAGATCAACGGCGGCTCAGTTTATGCTGTCGGTGCAGACGGCAATCAATATATTGGAGCAGGACAGGGCAAAGCGGCTGAATATCCTGTCAATTCTCAAAACGAAAGAGTTTATCCCGTAACTTTTAATCTTTCGGCTGCACAATCAGATAGAATGCTTGTAAACGGCAAAGAAATGAATATATGCGGATCTCACAGAGGCGCGTCGGGACTTTATGTTTACGTTTCGTCCGGGAAATCAACGGCGGCAGTTAAAACGCCTGATGAATTCCCGTCGCTTTTCAGCATTAACGTAAACGAAAATGGAAATGCTGCTGTTTCAAAGCTTAATAATCCAGTCGGGAAGAACGGAGCAGAGATAGGCTCTGACGACGTATTAAGAGGGATAACCTGTGCCTTGACATCGGTTGACGATTATATTGAAATGCCGGACGGATATACGCTTTCTTGCGATAATTCGATTGTCGGTACGGGTACGTTAATTACTCTCTCATATAACGGTAAACCTGTTTATTATTATCGTGCGCTCGTTTACGGCGATCTTAATAACGACGGTATGTACGACGGCGAAGATTCTTTCATAGTTCTTTTAATGCTCTGGGAAATGCTCAATAAAGATAACACCGATCCTATCCTTTTTGAAGCCGCTGACGCAGACAACGACGGCGAAGTAACGCAGGAGGATATGGAGATACTTCAGAGAGCGGGACTTCTGCTTTCTTCCATTACTCATGACGGTATTGTTGATACGGATTCTGCACAATTCAGTGAATATATATCAATGGTGGACTGCCGTTCTGCTCAGGCTCCGGCTGCCGAAGTCAATTATGAAACAGATGAACAGACATCAGTATTTTTATCTTTTGTCAAAAACTTGATTATTTTTATTGAAAATGTTGTAAAAATATTGATTCAAGTCGATTCTTTTTGGAATATTTAATTTTTAAATAGATATTGCAAAATTATACAATATATAGTATAATTATATCAATCTTTTCCAAAGGGTGATTTTAATGCAGCTCTTAATCGACAGAATAATTAAAGACGGAAAGGTTTACCCGGGGAATATTCTGAAAGTTGACAGCTTCTTAAATCATCAGATGGATATTGACTTGATTGATAAAATAGGTCAGGAATTTTACAGATTATTCGGCAGCTGCGAAGTTACTAAAGTTCTTACAATAGAGGCATCCGGTATAGGGATAGCCTGCTTTGTTGCGAAGTACTTCCGGGTGCCGCTTCTTTTTGCTAAAAAATCCAAAACAAAAAATGTTTCAGATGACGTTTATTCTTCTGTTGTTGAATCGTTCACACACGGCAACGTAAACAAAATAATAGTTTCAAAAGAGTACCTTCATCCTGATGACAAAGTTCTGATTATCGACGATTTCCTTGCGAACGGACAAGCCATCAGAGGTCTTGCGGATATCGTAAATCAGGCGGGAGCCGAGCTTGTAGGAGCAGGTACCGTAATTGAAAAAGGCTTCCAGGGCGGAGGAGACGCGCTCAGAAGCAGCGGCATGAAAGTGGAATCGCTTGCAATTATAGATTCCATGACGGATGACGGAAAGATCACTTTCCGCAATAATTGAGGCAATAATTTTTGCAATAAAAAATTAATACGGAGGAAAAAACAATGAAAAAAATCTTGGCAATTCTCATGGTTCTTGCACTTGTTTTCTGCACGTTTGCAGCTTGCAGCAAGAAGGAAGACACATCAGCTGACCAGGCAGCAACTGACCAGGCAAAAACTGACACCGAATCATCAGGAACAGATTATTCCAAAATCAAAATTGGTCTTATCTGCCTTCATGATGAAAACTCAACCTATGACAACAACTTCATCCAGGCTATGAAAGAAGTTCAGAAAGAACTTAATCTTTCAGATGAGCAGGTTCTCATCAAGATGAACATCCCTGAGTCTGACGCTTGCTACACAGCAGCAGCTGAGCTTGCGGACGCAGGCTGCAACATCGTTTTCGCTGATTCTTTTGGTCATGAATCATATATGCTTCAGGCTGCTAAAGAATTCAAAGACGTTCAGTTCTGCCACGCAACAGGTACAACAGCTCACACAGAAAAACTTGACAACTTCCACAACGCATTTGCAGCTATCTATGAAGGCCGTTATCTTGCAGGCGTTGCAGCAGGTATGAAGCTCAACGAAATGATCAAAGACGGCAAGATAACCGCTGACAAAGCAAAGATCGGTTACGTAGGCGCATTCCCGTATGCAGAAGTTAAATCAGGTTATACTTCATTCTTCCTTGGCGCACGTTCAGTTTGCGAAAGCGCTACAATGGATGTTGTTTACACAAACTCATGGTTTGATATAGCTCTTGAGCGTGAAGCAGCTCTCAACCTTATCAACAGCGGCTGCGTTCTTATCAGCCAGCATGCTGACTCTGAAGGCGCTCCCAAAGCCTGCGAAGAAAAAGGCGTTCCGGATGTTTCTTATAACATCAGCACTATCCCGATGGGTCCGAACACAGCTCTTATTTCTTCAAAGATTGACTGGGCTCCTTATTACAAACTCGTTATTGACGCAGTAGCTAAAGGCACAAGCATTGACACTGACTATGTTGGAACATTTGCTACAGGTTCAGTTAAGCTTACCGAGCTCAACGACAAAGTTGCTGCTGAAGGTACACAGGCTAAACTTGACGAAGTTGAAGCACAGCTCAAAGCAGGTACTCTTCACGTATTTGATACAGCTAAATTCACAGTTGGCGGCAAGACTCTTGACAACTACAAGGCAGACGTTGATTCTGACGACAAGTTCACACCTGACACAGAAGTTGTTAAAGACGGTTACTTCCATGAGTCAGAATTCCGTTCAGCTCCCTACTTCGATGTAATCATCGACGGCATTACTGAGAAATAATTTATACTTTCGTTTCTTGGGCGAAGAGTATCCGCTTCGCCCAAGATATTTTACTTTTATTTTTATAAAAGAGTGCATATTTATTGTGCTTTGTTTTCTGAAAATAAACCGGAAAACGTGAAAATCACGCTGTTTTTTTACTTCTTGCGAGCCCGGCAAGGAAAGTATATGACAGGATTAAAAAAAGGGCAGAAAGGCTATGAAAACAGATATGAGCGTTCCTGCTATTGAATTAAAAAATATTTCAAAAACATTCGGAACCATCGTTGCAAACGATCATGTTTGTCTTACCGTAAATAACGGCGAGATTCTTTCGATTCTCGGTGAAAACGGAAGCGGCAAAACCACGCTGATGAATATGATCTCAGGCATTTACTTTCCGGATGACGGTCAGATTTTTATTAACGGCGAAGAGGTCGTAATCCGTTCGCCCAAAGATGCTTTTGATCATAAAATCGGTATGATACATCAGCATTTTAAGCTCGTTGATATTTTTTCTGCCGCTCAGAATATTGTTCTCGGGCTTGACGAAAAAGGCAAGTTCAATTTAAAACAGGTTGAGAGCAAAGTCGCCGAAATAAGCGCAAAATACGGCTTTGAAATCGACCCGACCAAAAAGATTTACGAAATGTCCGTTTCCGAAAAGCAGACGGTTGAAATTATCAAGGTACTTTACAGAGGAGCCAATATCCTTATTCTTGATGAGCCTACCGCTGTTCTTACTCCGCAGGAAACGCAGAAGCTTTTTGCGATACTTCGCCGTATGAAAGAGGACGGAAAGGCTATCGTTATCATCACTCACAAGCTTCATGAGGTGCTTTCCCTTTCAGACAGAGTTTCAGTCCTGCGAAAAGGCAAATATATCGGTACGGTCAATACTGCCGAAACGAACGAAGCAGAGCTTACCGAAATGATGGTCGGCAAGAAGATCAGCCTTGATATTGAAAGAAGTGAGCCGAAAAACAGCGTTGACAGGCTTGTTGTCAAAAATCTGAGCTGTGTTAACCGTGACGGAGTTAAGATGCTTGACAACGTATCTTTTACAGCTAAAAGCGGAGAGATTCTCGGTATTGCCGGTATCGCAGGCAGCGGCCAGCGTGAACTGCTGGAAGCTATTGCAGGACTTCAGCATATTCACGAAGGCGAAATAATTTATAATAATCCGAAAACCGGAAGTCAGGACAATCTTAAAGATAAAACACCACTTCAAATAAGGGAACTCGGCGTAAGACTTTCGTTCGTTCCTGAGGACAGACTCGGTATGGGACTTGTCGGCAATATGGATATTATTGACAATATGATGCTCAGAAGCTACCGTAAAGGCAAGTCCGTATTCCTTGAAAGAAAAGCGCCGAAGGACCTCGCTGAAAGAATCATAGATCAGCTTGAGGTCGTCACTCCGAGCGCAACGACTCCGGTAAGACGACTTTCGGGCGGCAACGTTCAGAAGGTGCTCGTCGGCAGAGAAATTGCTGCGGCGCCGACTGTACTCATGGCGGCATATCCCGTAAGAGGACTTGATATAAATTCATCATATATGATTTATAATCTGCTGAATAAACAAAAGGAAAACGGCGTTGCCGTAATCTTTGTCGGTGAAGATCTTGACGTTCTCATTGAGCTATGCGACAGGATACTTGTAATCGGCTCCGGCAAAATCACCGGAATAGTTGACGGCAGAACGGCAGACAAGAGTGAAATCGGTCTGCTTATGACAAAGACGGACGGAGGTGCAGAAAATGAGTAAGCCCGTTAAGGCGGCTAAAGAGCCGCTGTTTCACATAGCAAAAAGGAATTCAATGATCTGGTGGAAAGCGTGGCTCATCAGAGGCATTGCGATCGTTGCGGCGCTTATAGTCTGCGCCCTGATAATAGTTCTGCTTACAAAGCAGAATCCGATCGAAGTTTACGGAGCTATGATTAAAGGCAGCTTCGGCTCAGAGAGAAAAATGTGGACTCTTTTCCAGAATATTGCAATGCTTTTGTGCATATCCCTTGCAGTTACGCCTGCTTTCAAAATGAAATTCTGGAACCTCGGCGCTGAAGGTCAGGTGCTTATCGGCGGACTTTGCAGTATGGTCTGTATGTTCAATATCGGCGACAGACTGCCTAATGCTCTGCTCATACTCATAATGCTTGTCGCTTCAATACTCGGCGGAATTATCTGGGGAATTATTCCCGCTGTATTCAAAGCAAAATGGAATACAAACGAAAGCCTTTTCACTCTTATGATGAATTACATAGCAATTCAGCTTGTAAGCTTTGCAATAATGGTTTGGGTGCCGAGCGGATCGAGCGTTATGGGTCTTGTAAACGCAAGCACAAACGCAGGCTGGCTTCCTGATCTTTTCGGTCAGAAGTATCTTATCAATATTCTTATCGTTGCATTTCTGACTGTTGCTATGTATATTTACCTCAGGTCAAGCAAGCACGGTTATGAGCTTGCTGTTGTAGGTGAGAGTGAAAATACGGCAAGGTATATAGGCATTGACGTTAAGAAAGTTATTATCAGAACGATGATTCTTTCAGGCGCTATCTGCGGTCTTGCTGGTTTCCTGCTTGTTTCCGGAACAAACCACACTATTTCAAAAGATCTTGCCGGCGGAAACGGTTTCACAGCTATCATGGTTTCGTGGCTTGCAAAGTTTAATCCGATCCTTATGATAATCACGTCATTCCTTATTGCTTTTCTCCAGAGGGGAGCCGGTGAAATTGCTACGAGCTTTAATCTTAATACAAGCGTAGCGGATATACTTACAGGCGTAATCATTTTCTTCATTATCGGCTGTGAATTCTTTATAAATTATCAGGTTAAATCAACCCGTTCAATGAATAAGGAGGAAAAGAAATGATTTCTACGATTTTTCAGTTCATTAACGCTGCAATCATTCAGGGCATTCCTCTTCTTTTCGGATCAACGGGCGAAATAATCACGGAAAAGTCAGGCAACCTCAATCTCGGTATTCCGGGCATAATGTACGTCGGCGGTATTTCCGGCATAATCGGCGGCTACCTGTATGAGCACGGCAACGAGTCCCCGAATGCTATTCTCTGCGTTCTGATTTCTATGCTTGCTTCTCTGGCAGGCTCAGCTCTTATGTCGCTTATTTATGTATTTCTTACAACAACTCTTAAAGCAAATCAGAACGTTACAGGACTTGCTCTTACTACTTTCGGCGTAGGCGTCGGCAACTTCTTCGGCGGCTCACTGCTCAAGTTCTTTAATGAGAGCGGTTCTATCTCACTTATCAATACGGGTCTTGCTTATAAAGCGTCGCTTCCGTTCGCTTCCAAGCTCGGTATTTTCGGCGAAACGTTTCTGTCCTTCGGATTCCTCGCTTACCTTGCGGTTATTATTGCGATAGTTACCTCGTTTATCCTTAATAAAACGAGAACAGGTCTCAATCTCAGAGCTATCGGTGAAAATCCCGCAACAGCAGATGCGGCAGGCATTAACGTTACAAAGTATAAATATCTTTCAACGATTGTCGGCGGTATGGTTGCAGGCCTCGGCGGATTGTATTTCGTTATGGATTATACTGCCGGAGCGTGGACAAATAACGGATTCGGCGACAGAGGCTGGCTCGCAATAGCGATCGTTATTTTCGCACTCTGGAAACCGAAATCGGCTATTCTCAGCTCGTTCCTTTTCGGCGGACTTTATATCATATGCGTTTATATTCCGGGCCTTTCATCAAGTGCCAAGGAAATCATCAAGATGCTTCCTTACGTTGTAACGATAATAGTCCTTATCATCATCAGCGCAAGAAAGAAGAAGGAGCATCAGCCTCCGCAGAGTCTCGGTCTTACATATTTCAGAGAAGAGCGATAATAATAAAACCTGCAAAGAGGATCTTCACAGGTTCAATACAGAAAAAGACAGACGGTTTGTTTCCGCCTGTCTTTTTTGGCTCTATAATAAATGTTGGGGTAAAGATCAAATAGAGCGAAAGAAAAAGAAAGAGCATATTTGACACATCCTGTAAAATGGAAATGCAACAAGCCATA
>CADAMY010000021.1 GCA_902789095.1 Oscillospiraceae bacterium
CCGCATCTGAACAAATCAAATATCGCTTCATTAGCGGATTTGCACATTCCGAAATCATCCGCATTTATAATTAAATATTTATCTGCCAATTTTTAAACCTCTGTTTCTTTATTTATCTGTCAAAATAACCTTTTGCGCCGAAAATCGAATATGAAGATTCATAAATGAAATCAATTATACCGGTCAAAGCCTTTTCGACTTTAGAAGGATCTTTTTCTTCACTCTTTTCAGTAATACCAAGATCATCAGTCATTGCCCGGAATTCATCAATAAGAGCATTATCCTCTTCGAAATTGTTTACCGTGCTGTCTTTCATAGCGATAACTCTGTTGTAAAGATCAAGCTGGTCAGCCGTTATAGCATGATCTTCGATATATTCCTCAAACTTTTCAAGAGGAGAATAGAGAGGATCAAGATCCCTTGCTTCATTGAACTGAGGATAATAGTATTCGCCGTCAGGATCATCACAGTCGCTTACAGTCTTGATATTGCCGAGTGCAAGGTCAACTGCGAGCTTTAATGCGGTATTATTATCTTCAAGTTCATGAGTCTGATTATAGAAGAACCATGTTGAATCCTTATAATAAGTGCCGGAAATATCAATTGATCCTTCGGGAGAAAGCTCTCTGCCTTCTTCGTCATCAAACTTCTGATCAAACGGAACAAACTGTGTTCCGGGAGCAGTAGATGAAATATTGATGATATTATCGCTGTTTGTCTTAAACGCTGAGTTCATAAACTTGAACGCGTTAGAGTCGGTATGGCAGCCGAAAGGTCCGCCGTAACCGCTGATGAACGAAAAAGTAATACCCTCTTCATTCGTAAGCTTTTCAAGACGGTCTTTGAGCGTTGATTCCGCCTGATAATACTCATCTGCAATTTCAAGAACTTTTTCATTATCAAAATAACTGCGAAGTTCCGGATAATCATAATCAGGAATAAGCACCGTAAGTGACGGAGTATTCAGAACAAGTATTTTTGCAAGTGAGCTTACAACCTGATCAATAAATCCTCTGAGCTCAGATTTCGGTAAAAATCTTAAAGCAATAGTAATAAGCTTTCCGTAAGGATTACCCATGGCTTCAGTAAGAAGATCAGTCATAAGTCCGTGATAGAACTGATCAGCAGAATCATCAACATAATTGCAGGTGATAAGGTCTTTGGCAACGTCGCTGCCGTTCCAGCATCCTACTACGCTTACAACTCTTATAACATGATTTTCAGCCTGTGTAGGATATTTATAAAGATAAAGGCTCGCAACAGAAGCACCCATGCTCATGGGAACAAGAACAACCGTATCAGCGCCTACTTTATTGTCTGCAAGGATCGTTTCAATAAAATCATGGAGATCCTCGGCGTTTTTATCGGTATTTGAGAACGGAGAATAATTGAAGCAGTATAAATAATCTTCAAAATTCTCACCGAGTCTTGATTCAGCCGCTTCAGCGCATGGAATCGAATTATAAAAAGCGTTTTTGCCTTCTGATTCGATCAATCCTTCCTCATTCGGCTCGTCAGCATAAGGATACTCAGAAAGAGGACATACATAACGAGGAGTAATTACGCCGTCGGGAAGTTCAAAGTTTTCATCAACAACATTATACTTGAATACGCTTTCAAGTAAATTGTAAACAGTAGAATCCTGAATAACGCTTCTGCCGACTACAAATGACAGAACTAATTCCGTTACTAATCTTAATGCGCCGCAGATAAACTTGAGATCAAAAATCTTTTTAGGATCTTTGCCCATCGGCTCAAATATCGGTTCAAGCAGATTCCATCTTGCAAGACGATCGCCGTTTGCAATCAGCGGAGCATAGTTTTCATAATCGCGCCACGTTCCGTTTTCAAAGGAATCTTCTTTAAGATATTTATCATCAAGAAGATAAGATTTAGACTGACCTATGCCTGTAACAAAAACAATAAGACTGTCTTTGCCCTCAGCAAAAGCTGATTCGATCGTACCTTCGCTGACTTTTGTTTCTTTAGCAGCGGCAGGTATTGCAATAATTGAAATCAGCATTACAAGACATAAAATCAATGAAATTAATTTTTTCATAAGCTATCGCCTCCGATAAATATAGTATCACGGATTGAATAAAAATGCAAGGAAAATCAAACGATATGATCAATTTTTATTATATTGTATAATATTAAACAGCAACGCAAATCAAATCTTACAAATAATATTGTAATATTTTATGAAATATGATATATTTTTTTTGGTGATGATTATGGTTCGTGCTGAAAGACAGAAGAAACCAATTAATAGAATACAGTTTCTTGACGCGTTGAGAGGAATCTGCATACTGAGTATGGCGGCGTATCATACGATGTGGGACTGCGTCAATATTATCGGAGTCGATGCGCCGTGGTTCAACGGATCTTTTGCATATATATGGCAGCAAAGCATCGGCTGGACTTTTATCTTTCTTTCGGGGTTTTGTATAAATCTCGGAAAGAAAAAAATAAAACGAGGTATTACAGTCTTTATATGCGGCGCTGTTGTGAGCATAGTGACTTATTTTTTTATGCCGGAAGATAATATTATTTTCGGAGTCTTGACTTTGATCGGTACATGTATGCTTATTACGGCGCTTACAGAAAAAACAATTAATAAGATCCCTCCGGCAGTTGGAATGATATTGAATTTCTTATTATTTGCAATATTTAAAAACATCAGTAAAGGATATATCGGATTATTCAACTTACATCTTACAAAACTGCCTGAATGGTTATATTCAAATTATTTTACTGCGTTTTTAGGAATGCCTTACAGCGGATTCCGTTCTGCTGATTACTATCCCCTATTGCCTTGGATTTTTTTATTTCTGACAGGTTATTTTACATACAAACTTCTTGAATCAAAAGGCATATCAAATAAAATGAAAAAAACAGAAAACCGTCGTGAACTGTTTACATTTCTCGGCAGAAATTCTCTTTGGATATATATGATCCATCAGCATTTAATTTACGGAATACTGTATATTATTTTTAAATTTACAAATCGTTAATTATTTTTACAAAATGATGTAATAAAGCAGTCATAAACTATCATAAAAGGATGGTGATATTATGTCTTTTATAGGTAATCTTATATGGTTTGTTTTCGGTGGATTCATAAGCGGACTTGGCTGGATACTAAACGGTATTCTTTGGAGTATAACGATAGTTGGTATTCCTATAGGAAAGCAGTGTTTTAAATTTGCAAAACTCTCTTTTTCCCCTTTCGGAAAAGATGTTGAATACGGCGACGGCACAGTTTCATTTCTTGTAAATATAATCTGGATTATAATTTCAGGATGGGAAATGGCACTCGCTAACTTTATAATAGGACTTCTTTACTGCATTACGATAGTAGGAATCCCGTTCGGCAAACAGTTCTTTAAACTTGCTAAGCTTTCTCTAATGCCCTTCGGAGCAAAAATATATTGACAATTTTGATTTTCTGATTATAATTGAATCAAGGAGTGATTATTATGTTCAGCAAAATCGTTAGTTTTTTTATTAGTATATGGATGTTTATATGTTCTTTATTAGGTATCAATACCAAGGCTCCGGAAAAACCTGAATTTATTGAATACAGTCAAGATTTAAAAACCGTTACAATCAGCGTTGATGAAAATCCGACAACCGGTTACAGTTGGGTTTACACAGTATCTGACAGCTCGATCATCAAAAACGACCGTGACGAATTCATCAGTTCTGTTGCCGGCAAACAGATCATAACAGGAGCCGGCGGAACAAGAGTACTTGAGTTCAGCGCTATAAAAGAGGGCTCAGCCATTCTTGAAATGAAATATGAAAGAAGCTGGGAGCAAGAGCCTGTAAGAATCATTACAGTTAAATTTACAGTTTCATCCGATTTAACAATAAGCTGTGAACTTATAAGTGATATTTCAAAATAAGAGTAAAAACAAAAGTCGTCGTATTTCACGGCGACTTTAAATTTTTATTTCATATTTTAAATGCTTCAGGCAGCAGTTGAGCAAGACTGAACTCGTCAAATGAATTTTCAGCGTTTACAATAAGAATTCTGAAATCCGGCCGGCAAAATTCTGCCATAACCTGACGGCATACTCCGCAGGGCGTAAAACCGGGATCAATAATCCCGTTTTTTCCTCCGGCAACTGCTATTTTTACAAAATCCCTTTCGCCTTCGCTGATTGCCTTAAAAAACGCTGTCCTTTCAGCGCATACAGTCGGTGAAAAAGAAGCGTTTTCAATATTACAGCCCGTATACACTTTGCCTGAACTTGAAAGTAAAGCGGCTCCTACTTTACATTCAGAATAAGGAGAGTAAGAAAAACTCATTGCATTTATCGCACTCATACATAATGTCTTATCGTTCATCATTTTCCTCCGAAAATTTCAGTTACAGGCTCGCCGTCACATTTATAATCAACGTCAAGATAGTAAGCAACAGTCGCACCTATATCCGCAAAAGTATTTCTTGTTCCGATGTTTAAAGGTTTAATATTTTTACCGAAAGCCACAAACGGAGTATATTCCCTTGTGTGATTGGTATGATCGTCCCCGGGATCACAGCCGTGATCAGCAGTAATTATCAGAATATCGTCTTTTTTCATATTTTCAGTAAACGAGGGAAGCCACTTGTCAAACTCGCTGAAAGCTTTTGCATAGCCGTCAATATCCTGACGATGACCGTATTTCATATCAAAATCAACAAGATTAGTAAAGCATAATCCGTTAAAATCAAGCGATAAAGCTTCTTTCGTCTTGATCATTCCGTCGCTGTTTGATACCGTAAACGCTTTTTTCGTAATTCCTTTTGAAGCAAATATATCAGAAATTTTACCGATTGCATAAACTTCTTTTTCATTTTCGCTTATTGCGTCAAGAACAGTCTTTGCTGGCGGCTCAAGAGAAAAATCATGTCTGCCCGAAGTTCTGACAAAATCAGGATAATCACCTTTGAACGGACGGGCAATAACTCTGCCGACGGAATGAACACCGGTCAGAATTTTTCTTGCTGATTTACAATATTCATACAACTCTTCAACAGGAACAACGTCCTCGTGTGCGGCTATTTGAAAAACGCTGTCAGCCGACGTATAAACTATGAGTTTGCCTGTTTTAATATGTTCCTGACCGTAATCTTTTATTACATCAGTGCCAGAATAAGGTTTATTGCAGAGAACTCCCCTGCCCGTCAAAGCCGTGAATTTTTCAAGGATTTCACAAGGGAATCCCTGAGGATAAGTCGGAAGCGGTTTTTCTGAAACTACGCCTGCA
The DNA here is from genome assembly GCA_902789095.1 of Oscillospiraceae bacterium. Classification (GTDB taxonomy): domain Bacteria; phylum Bacillota; class Clostridia; order Oscillospirales; family Acutalibacteraceae; genus CAG-488. Next base: position 5,257 of record CADAMY010000021.1, read on the forward strand.
ATTTCCCAATGACCGATAGTTGTATCTTTTCCCTTTGATTTTTCACTGAGTCTGCCGACAGCGCCTTTAGCGTTTTCGTTTCTTTTTAAATAATCAACACCGTCGATATTTCCGATTCCCATTTTAAATAAATTATCATAGGAGAAGTAAGGTGAAGCGGATATACGCTTTAACGTATTGCAGTCATGGTCGGAAAAGTCTTTGGCATCCGGCATTTCACCTATCCCGCAGGAATCAAGGACTATCAGGAAAACTCTTTTCATACTATTCACCAAGTTTTACAGCGGTTTTAAGCGCAAGTTCCATCATTTGAGTAAAAGAAGTCTGACGTTCCTGTGATGAGGTTGACTCACCGGTAATCAGATGGTCGGAAACGGTGCATACAGCCAAAGCGTTTTTGCCGCTTCTCGCCGCATTCATATATAACGCCGCCGCTTCCATCTCAACGGCAAGAACGCCCATTTTACCCCAAATTGAAGATGATTTCATATTGTCGGTTAAATCCGATTCATCGTTATAAAAAGTATCTGAAGACAGAATATTGCCTACATGATAGTTAAGATTCATTTCGTCAGCAGTATCAACGCATGTTCTAAGCAAATAATAACTGCATACAGGTGCAAAAGATCCCGGTAAATGATATTGATTCGCATAAGAAGAATTAGTTGAAGCGCCGAGGGCTATTACTATATCCCTGACTTTAACTTTCGTATTCATTCCTCCGGCAGAACCTATACGGATAATATTATCAACGCCGAAAAAATTATATAATTCATAAGAATAGATACCTATTGACGGCATTCCCATTCCGCTCGCCATTACAGAAACACGGCAATTATCATAAAAACCGGTATATCCCTGAATACATCTGACATTATTTACAAGTTTAGCATCTTGAAGAAAGTTTTCAGCTATAAATTTCGCTCTGAGCGGATCGCCCGGCATAAGAACTGTTTTAGCAAAATCTTCGGGTTTTGCATCAATATGAGGAGTAGGATAATTAAGCGGCATATTCAGCTCTCCTTTACTATTTTTACGATTCTGCTCGTACCGAGCCTCGATGCTCCAAGCTCAATAAAATCTTCTGCGTCCTGCATACTTGAAATACCGCCTGCGGCTTTGATTTTCACAGAATCAGAAACATATTTTTTAAACAAAGCTACGTCTTCTTTAGTAGCTCCTCCGATTGAAAATCCTGTTGATGTTTTAATATAATCGGCGCCAGATTCGGATACAATTTCACACATCTTGATTTTTTCTTCTTCAGTCAGAAGACAGGTTTCAATAATAACTTTAAGCAAACGGCCGCTGCAGGCTTTTTTTATTTCTTTGATTTCTTCAAGCAAAAGATCGTATTTTTTATCCTTGAGCCAGCCGATATTAATGACCATATCAATTTCATCAGCACCGTTATTGACAGCGTCAGCAGTTTCAAAGCATTTTACCGCCGTTGTGTTATATCCGTTGGGAAAGCCGATAACGGTACATATTTTAAGCTTTTCGCCGACGTAATCTTTTGCCTGTTTTACATAAGACGGCGGAATGCAGACAGACGCTGTACTATATTTAATACCGTCATCGCAGATAACTTTTATCTGCTCCCAAGTCGCAGTCTGAGACAATAAAGTATGATCCACTTTTGAAAGAATATTTTCTGTTTTCATAACAACCATCCTTATATTTGAGATTTCTTAAACTTTTTGATTCTTTTATTAAGCATCAAAGTACATAATATCATAACTGTAAATAGGATAAGAACATAATACGGGAACATAAAAGCTCCTATATTTCTTGCAATTATACCGAATAACGGCGGAACGAGCATTATAGCAAAATAACACATACCCATCTGAAGTCCTATTACCGAGCGTGAAATATCCCTGCCGAAATAAGCCGGAATCAATAAAGTCATATTCGGGAAAAGACTTCCGTTGCCAAATCCGATCAGGAAAAGTCCTGCTACTGCCGCAAAACCGTTTGGAATCATCAATATTATAACTGAAACAGCGGAAACTGCCTGACCTGCGTAGACAAGAAAAGCCGGAGTAAGTTTTGAGGACAAAACACCGGAAAAAAATCTGCCGAGAGCTAAACCGACAAAATACAGCGTTACAAGCTCCGCAGCTTTAGCAGGCGTCATTCCCCTGCCGTCAGCAAGGAAGGTAGCGCCCCAAACAAGACAAACTGATTCAATAGAGCAGGAAAACATCATAACGCCGATAAGAGAACGGATCGAAGAAGTGCTGAGCATCTGTCTGATTGTAAGTATTTTCTGAGGTTCTTCACTCATGGAAGGGATAGTATTTATCTTTTTCCACAAAGGAAGTGAAAGCAGCATTATAAGCGAAATAACGGATTGAATAATAAACATTATCGTATATCCGCCGCGCCATCCTCCGCCGTGATTCATTGCTACCGACATAAAATAAGGGCTGACAGCAACTCCAACGCCGTAAAAGCAGTGCAGGAAATTCATCTGAGTATTGCTGTAATGAAGAGCAACGTAGTTATTCATTGCGGCGTCAACAGCTCCTGCGCCCAAACCCAAAGGCAGCGCAAGAATACACATTGAAACAATACCGGGAGATTTTGAAAAGAAAAACAATGCCGCAGCCGTGAGAACCGTACTTATCGCTCCTACTCTGCCCGTACCGATTTTGGCAATAAGTCTTGCGCTGATAAGGCTTGAAATAATTGTTCCTGCATAAACGAGCATAGTAACATAAGATGAATATGAAACCGGAATGTCAAAATCCCTGTAAATTGCAGGCCACGCTGCACCGAAAACAGAGTCAGGTATTCCGAGCCCTATATAAGCGATATAAATAATAATCAATAAAAGAACTGTCATAGATAACCTCAGTAATATTTTAATATATTATATAACAAACGCAAGAGATTGTCTATACAAAAGTGCAGGATTGTCAACCAACCCTGCACAAAATTTATATTTTAAGATTATATACTTTAACGGCGTTCTGCCAGGTTATTTTATCAAAATCCTGTTTGCCGTAACCTAATGAAAGCAGTCTTCTAACCTCAGCATCAGGAATCCACATTGGATAATCTGTTCCGAAAAGCACCCTGTCCGTGCCGTATTCTGATATAATCTTTTTTATCTGCTCATCACTAAGAGCATAGAAAGATGATGAGCAATCAACAAAGAAATTCGGCTTTTTATAAAGTTCAAGCACCGCTCTTTCCCACATAGACCAGCCGCCGAAATGAGCGCCGACAACTATAAGTTTATCATAAATATCAAGTATCGGTACAAGTCTGTTGGGATTAGAATAATCATATCTGCTGTCGCCGGTATGAATAAGCAGCGGCAGTCCTTTTTCCTCGCAGATTTCGTATATTTTAAGGCATCGGTAATCATCAAGCTTAAAGCCCTGAATATCCGGATGAAGTTTAACTCCGCCGAGACCAAGCTCAATCAGATATTCAACGTCACCTTTTATATCCGAACTGTCAGGATGAAGAGTGCCGAGACCAAACATCGTGCCTTTATTACTCTCAACAGTATCGTGAATAAAACGATTAATTGACGCAACCTGCTTTGGAGTCGTTGCGACGGACTGAACAATAAACTTGTCAATCCCTGCTTTTTTGCCGACATCAAGTAAAGTAGAAACTTTTCCGTCATAGCTAATCCCGATTCCGTAAAACCTGCCGGTAGCAAGTGATGCTTTTTCAGCAATTTTATCGGGGTAAATATGGCAGTGTGCGTCAATTATCATTTAAATCACTTCTCTTCTGTCGTTTCATCAGGCTGAGAGTTGTCAGATTCTTCCGCCTTTTCCGGCTCTTGAGGAACAAAAGTACCTTTCATGATTTTATCGAAGGTTTCGCCGTTGATTTTTTCGTTTTTAACAAGATATCCGGCAACCTCATGAAGTTTATCAATATGCTCTGTGAGAATTGTCTCAGTTCTGTTATAAGCATTATTGAGGATATCTTTGATCTCCTTATCAATAGCGGTTGCAGTTGCTTCTGAAAGATTCTTGGCGTGACCGTAATCTCTTCCGAGGAATACTTCATCATTAGATTCAGCGTAACATACCGGACCGAGATTATCACTCATTCCGTATTTAGTAATCATCTTTCTGGCAATCTCAGTAGCTCTTTCGATATCGTTGGATGCTCCGGTGGAAATATCTCCGCATATAAGCTTTTCAGCTACACGCCCGCCGAGAAGAGAAACAAGTTCATCAAGCATTTCATTTTTATACTTGTACGTCTTGTCTTCTTTGGGAACATACATTGTATAACCGCCTGCCATGCCTCTGGGTATAATAGAAATTTCATGAACAGGATCCTGAGTGTCAAGATAATAGCTTGATACGGCGTGACCGGCTTCGTGGTATGCGGTCATCTTCTTTTCTTTATCCGTCATTTTATGCGATTTCTTTTCAGTTCCGACCACTACTTTAACAGTCGCTTCGCTGATTTCCTGCATGGTAATGGCTTTCTTGCCTCTTCTTGCGGCAAGGAGAGCTGCTTCATTAAGCAGGTTTTCAAGGTCAGCGCCGACAAATCCCGTAGTTGAACCGGCAATAGTCTTGAAATCAACGTCAGGACCGAAAGGCTTACCTTTTGCATGAACTTTAAGGATTTCTTCACGGCCTTTTGCATCAGGATAACCTACGGTAACTCTTCTGTCAAATCTTCCCGGTCTTAAAAGTGCAGGGTCGAGAATGTCAGGTCTGTTGGTAGCGGCAATAATTATTACACCTTCATTTTTTCCGAAACCGTCCATTTCAACAAGAAGCTGATTAAGAGTCTGCTCACGTTCATCGTGACCGCCGCCCATACCGGCGCCTCTATGACGGCCGACAGCGTCGATTTCATCAATAAAAATAACTGAAGGAGATGATTTTTTAGCTTTATCAAAAAGGTCTCTTACTCTTGAAGCGCCGACACCGACATACATTTCAACAAAATCCGAGCCGGAAATCGAGAAAAACGGAACGTTTGCTTCGCCTGCAACTGCTCTTGCAAGCAGAGTTTTACCGGTACCGGGAGGTCCGACAAGCAGAACACCTTTGGGAATTCTTGCGCCCAAAGCGTTGAACTTTGAAGGTTCTTTAAGGAAATCGACCATTTCGGAAAGCTCTTCTTTTTCTTCATCAGCACCCGCAACCTGGTCAAAAGTTGTTTTTCTGTTTTCATCGTTTGTATTTTTAACTTTTGCTTTACCGAAATTGATAGATCTGTTCATGTCGCCGCCAACAGAATCGATCCTCTTTTTCATCATAAAATACAAAGCGATGCAGATTCCGAAAATCATAAGATACGGAATAAAATTGATAAACATTGACGTCGAGCTGTTGGTATACTGATACTTGATAAGATCGTCTTCGCTCTTTGCATTTTTGTTATGTTCCCTAACTGATTCGTTTATATCGTCAAGGAAAACGCTGACGTTGGGAACTGTGTATTTATATACCGTGTCAGAATCCTTGAGCTTGTACTCAAGAGCTCTTGAGCCGAGATTCAGTTTGTATTCTGTAATTTCGCCCATATCAAAATATCTTACGACCTGATAATAAGCAGTCTCGGTTTTTTTGGAGGCTTTTGTTGCATACATTATTCCGCCGATAAGAATAATCGGTAAAAGAATATATATAAGCAGCGTCAAACCTCGGCGTTTATTATTATTATCATTATTGTTATTGCTCTGATTTGTGGGATTTTCCAAAAAGCTTCACTCCTCGAAAAGTAATATATAAACAATTCTTAATTGTAAATTTCCGGTTTTAGTACGCCTATATAAGGCAGATTTCTGTATTTTTCATCATAGTCCAGACCATATCCGACTATAAACTCGTCAGGCACGAGAGAACCTGAATAATCGGCGTGAATATCCGCTTCTCTTCTGTCAGGTTTATCAAACAGAGTACATATTTTTATACTTGCAGGATTTCTTGTTCTGAGCATATCACGAACGTAATAAAGCGTTTTACCGCTGTCAAGTATATCCTCAACAATAAGAACATCATATCCTTCAAGATTAAGATCAAGGTCTTTCTGAATCTTAACGATACCTGACGTTTTAACGCCTGAGCCGTAACTTGAAACAGACATAAAATCTATTCTGCAAGGGATATCAATGCTTCTCATAAGGTCCGCCATAAATATAACAGAGCCTTTAAGTATGCTTACAAGAAGAAGATTTTTGTCTTTATAATCTTCACTTATCTGTTTACCGAGTTTTTTTACGATTTTATCAATTTCTTCCGCAGAAAAATAAACTTCTTTGATATCGTTCTCCATTTTAATAAACCTCTCAATAATTAATTTTAAGAATATTTTCAGTCTTTTCGGTTATTCTGCATCTCTGGGCGCATCCGAACCCTTCGATCCAGACAGGTCCCAACGAGTCGCAAAGCAGAACAACTGAATTTTTATCTTTAATTTTAGCTTCAGTAAAAAGTTTTTTAACGGTTTTGGTGCAGTTCCTGCCTGCAATACGAATTTCATCACCCGATTTTCGGCTTCTTAAAACCAAATTCCCGATAATACTGTCATAGTCTAACACATTCTTATGAACAAACTGTTTCTTTACTTCTTCATTTTTATGAATTATCTGAAATTTTACGGTTTTTGACGGTGTTATTATTTCCCTGTCAAGTGTAAAATCTCTGCTCCATTCATCAGTCAAAGTAATTTCGCCGAAATGAAGGAGTCCGTTTTCACAAGCAACAATCATTCCCGTGTTGATCTGAGTTTTGCCGCCATTTAGAATATCAGAAACAGACTTAATATGAATACTTTCAGGAACAGCTCCCGTATGAATTTCAATAAGTTTAGAAACGGTTCTGTTAAGCACAGCAGGATGGAGTTTTAAAAGTACATCCGCTTTATAGCCGCCCTCACATTCACACTCGCTTATTGCAGAATCAACAATTCTTCTGAAATAATCTTCATCTTCACGAGCCGACTTGATAATCCGCATAAATGATTTTTCAACAGACGGATTTATCATTTTAAGCTGAGGAATAACGTCAAGGCGAATCCTGTTGCGCGAATATGTATCATCATTATTGGTGGAATCGGTAACGTAGCTGATGTTATTTTCTTTACAATACTGCTCGATTTCCGATCGTGAGCACTCAATCAAAGGTCTTATAATATTTCCTCTGACAGGCGGTATCGAGCACAATCCTTTGATACCTGAACCCCTTGTAATATTGAAAAGCAGCGTTTCACAGCAGTCAGATAAATTATGAGCGGTAGCAATCAGAGCGTCAGAATTTATACTCTCGAAAAATTCGTACCTTATCTTTCTGCCGCATTCTTCTTCGCTCATTGATTTTTCTTTTGCAAGAGACGGAATGTCACAGCAAAGCAGTCTGAAATCAACGCCGAGGCTCTCGGCAAATTTTCTCGAAAACTCTTCATCTCTTTTCGCTTCATCGCCTCTGATACCGTGATTCACGTGAGCTGCCGTTATATTCAGAGAATATTCATCTTTCAAAGAATTGAGAATATGAAGCAATGTACAGGAATCAGCTCCGCCAGAAAGACCTGCGACCACGTCACGGCAATTCTGAAACATTCCGTATTTTTCGATCGTTTCTCTGACCTTACATATCATTTCTGATTTTCTCCATTCCGAGGAACATGGTATGATCGGCATCCCAAATCATCTTAACAGTTTCAGTCGGACCGTGACGGTTTTTGGCTACAATTATCTCAACTGTATCAGCGCGTTCTTCCTCTTCTTCGTCAGGATTTTCATCGTCGTCTTCATTCTGATAATAATCCTTACGATACAGCATTAGGACGATATCTGCATCCTGCTCGATAGAACCTGATTCACGCAAGTCTGCGAGCTGCGGTCTATGTGACTTTCCTCTTCCTTCTGTTCCTCTCGATAACTGAGCGCATACAACAACAGGTATTGCAAGATCCTTTGCCATCATTTTAAGCTCACGTGTAATTTCACTTACCTGCTGAACTCGGTTATCGCTTCTTCCGGCAGGTCTGATAAGACCGAGATAATCGATGATTACACAGTCAACGTCTTTCATTCTTCGTATCTTGGCTTTTATTTCAGCTACCGTTATAGAGCTTGTATCGTCAAAATACAATTCGCATCCCGACAGAAGGCCTGTTGCCATACCGAGTCTTTCCCAATCCTCAGCATCAAGTTCACCGGTACGCATTTTGCTGCTGTTTACTCTCGCTTCGGTAGAAAGGACACGCATCGCAAGCTGTTCCTTAGTCATTTCAAGCGAAAAGACAACGACCTTGCGTTTTCCTATGTAAGATACGTTCCTTGCAAGATTAAGAGCAAAGCTTGTCTTACCCATAGCAGGACGGGCGCCGACTAAAATCAAATCAGACCGATGAAGTCCGGATATAACTTTATCAAGATCTGCAAATCCGGTATCGAAGCCCTTATATAAATCTTTATCCGCACTTGTAAGGTGCTGAAGTGTTGTATATACTTCATTGACAATTATATCGCTGAGCTTAGAAGGTGCATTAGTCCTCCTGCCCTGACGGATATTGTAAATTTTCTGCTCAGCGGCGTCAAGCAGTAAATCAGCTTCAACTTCCTGCTTTGTCGCGTCCTCAATAGTTTCTCTTGATAAATTTATCAGCGCACGCAGAAAATACTTTTCTTTAACTATTCTTGCATAATTTTCAACGTTTGCGGTAGACGGAACTATCTCGGCAAGCTGAAAAAGATAAGTTTTGCCTGATGCAGTATCATAAACGTTATCTTTTACAAGACTGTCAAGCACAATAAGCGGATCGATTTTACCGCCTACGGCCTCAATAGCAGCCATTGCATTGAATATAGCTTTATGCTGAGGCAGGAAAAAATGCTCTGAACTGATAATAACCTGAACCTGAGTCATGCAAGCAGGATCAATCAGAATACTTCCAAGTACAGCCTGCTCCGCTTCAAGCGAATAAGGCAGTGCGGAATTATCAAGGGTATTAAGAGCAGTGTCCATTAAGAACCCTCCCGAAACAAATTATGATTCACTTACCATTACAAAGAAATCAGCGGTAATACCCTGATAAAACTTAGCCTGAACGGGATAAGTGCCGTATGCCTTGATATCTTCGGCAGTAATTTTTCGCTTATCAATATCAACTCCGAACTGTTTCTTTACGGTTTCGGCAATTTCTTTAGCTGTTACCGAGCCGAAAAGCTTGCCGTTCTGACCGGCTTTAGCGGTAATTTTAACAGTTTTTCCGTTGATTTTACCAGCCGATTCGTTAGCGGCTTCAATCTCAAGCTCAATTTTGTGGTTTTTGGCGTTTTCCCTGTTTTTAAGCTCGGTCAGCGACTGAGCGTTTGCTTCAACAGCAAGCTTTCTTGGAAAAAGGAAATTTCTTGCGTAACCGTCGCTTGTTGAAACCATTTCACCTTTTTTACCGAGATTTTTAACGTCCTGAGTAAGTATAACCTTCATATCAAAATCCTCCGTTTATTTATTCAACTGATTATCTATTGCGCTCATCAGCTTATTCATGATACTTTCAAAATCTTCATCCGTAAACTGAGCCGCAGCCATAGTCTGGTGACCGCCGCCTCCGAGTGATTCCATTATAAGCTGTACATTAAGTTCTCCGAACGATCTTGCGGATACGTTGATGCTATCACCGGCTTTGAAAGCAACAAATGAAGCGTCAACGCCTCTGATATTCAATAATTCATCGGCAGCCTGTGCAGCGATTATGCGAATATCATTATTAGGCTCGGAACAAACGGCAATAGCGCAGTTTTTATATTTCTGAGCAGAAGCGATAATATCGCTCTTCAGCTTGTAATCATCCATACTGTCAGCAAAAAGCTTTTTGACTCTTACCGTATCAGCTCCTGCACCTTTAAGATATGCGGCGCATTCAAACGTATTGACACCCGATCTGAGGATAAAATTCTTGGTATCAAGCATTATGCCCGAAAGAAGAGAATCAGCAATAACCGATCCGATCCTGATTTTATTCGGCAGATACTGGATCATTCTCGTAACAAGCTCACATGCGCTTGAAGCAGAAGGATCATGGTAAAATATAACTGCGTCGTCAATAAAATCGACAGATTTTCTGTGATGATCAATCACTACGACCGAACCTGCTTTTTCAAGCAAAGACGGAAATTCGACAAAACTCTTGATATGCGTATCGGTAATGACGAGCAAAGTTTTTTTCTTGATCATTCCGAGCGCTTTTGCTTCGTCAACAATATAATCTACAAATCCGTTTGCAGTTATATAATCAATCAGAGGTTTTGACGGCGCAGAAGCGCTATCAGTTACAATATAAGCCTCCTTGCCGTAAGCTCTTGCAATGGCGGCAACGCCCATACACGAGCCGAGAGCGTCAAGATCAGGATATCTGTGACCCATAACAAGCACTCTTTCACATCCTGAAATAAGCTCGCAGAACGCATCTGAAATAATTCTTGTTTTGACTTTATCCTGTCTTTCGACGCTTTTTGAAACACCGCCGAAAAATTCATAAGAGTCATTGATTTTAACGGCAGCCTGATCTCCTCCTCTGCCGAAAGCCATTTCCAGCGACTGTTTAGCCTGTGATTCACTTTCCGCTACAGATGAGCCTGCTCCTGCGCCTATTGATAACGTTATATTGACAGAATCACCGTTATAGGTGTATTCTCTGACTTCATCAAGCACCGAAAATCTCTGCTCACACATCTTTTCAATATCGCCCGACTGAGTGAATACGATATAAGTGTTCTCGCTTCTTTTAATTTTAAGACAGTCGTACGAAGAAAGCCACGAATCTATAATTCTCTCAACACCGTTTCTTACAGCGGAAGTATCAGAATCGCGATAAGTGCGCTCAACTTCTTCCATACCGTCAATAGATATCAGAAGAAAAGCCGGTCTCGTTCTCATGAATTCGTCAGCAACAATTCTTAACTTTGTATTATCAACAAAATAAACAATATACTTGCCGTTTTTTGCCAGCTGAGAATATGCTGTAAAGTATTTATCAGCAAATATAATGCTTATACCTACGCCCGTATTTTTGAGCGTTTCACATTCCTGCTCGGTCATCTGCTGAAATTCCGCATAATCATTATACCCCGAAAGACATTCTTCAAGCAGTCTGTTATGCCATTGAATTCTTCCGTTTTCATCCATAATAATCAGAGGAATAGGAAAATCTTCAGGATATTTACCGTCTGAAAAAGTAAAACTGTCCGATACTTTCTGAATAAGCTTCTGCTTACCGCGTCTGAGCATTGAATAGTACGCAATACAGATAAGAGTAAACGCAACGGTTGCAGCTCCTTCAGCTATTGCAAGCTTGTATTCGCCGACAACAGCGGTTATAACAGCAAATATTATTGACACAACCATTATTGACAGCAATACGGGAAACTCACGGATCAAAAATTTAATTCTCACTATTTCACTCCGTTCGCAAAAAAATTATACTTCTAAAATTACAGCGAGCATTACAGGATTTCTGCCTGTCCTTTCATACATAAGGTGAGACAAACCGTCTCTGATTCTGCTTTTTATAGTATTATGGTCAAGTATACCTGAATCAACGCACTTATCAACGATTTCTCTGACTTTATCACGGGCGTCATCTATAAGATCCTCGTTTTCTTTAACGTAAACGAAGCCTCTTGAAATAATCTCAGGTTCGCCGACTATTACGTGACTGTAATAATCAAGAGCAACGCTCGCTACAACAAGTCCTGCTTCCGAAAGCCGCTTTCTGTCGTGAATAACAACGTTACCGACGTCGCCGACGCCCGATCCGTCAACAAAAATGTTTTCTATTGGAAGCTTGTCAATTACTTTTATTCCGTCTTCCGAAATCTCAATCTGAGAGCCGTTATCTGCTACATAAATATTTTCTGGCGCGATTCCCATGCTTTCAGCCAGCATAGCATGCTTTCTGATATGCTTCTGCTCGCCGTGAACAGGAATAAAGAATTTCGGCTTGACAATACCCATCATAAGTTTCAGCTCTTCCTGACAGGCATGACCGGAAACGTGTATTCCTTCGGTTTTTTCATAAATTACTTCCGCTCCGAGCTTCATCAGCTCGTTAATAACGTTTCCGACGGTTTTTTCATTGCCGGGGATCGGAGTAGCCGAAATAACAACAAAGTCGTTCGGTCCGATATTCACCTTTCTGTGCTCGGCAAAAGCCATTCTTGAAAGCGCGGACATCGGCTCGCCCTGACTGCCGGTTGTTATAATAACAAGATTATCAGGAGCATACTGTTTGATATTATCCATACATACGATCTGGCCGTCGTCAACGTCAAGATAACCCATCTGAGCGCCGATAGATATAACCGTTTCAAGGCTTCTGCCGGAAAGAGCAACCTTTCTGCCAAGCCTTTTGGCAACGTTGATTATCTGCTGAACTCTGTGAACATTGGAAGCAAAAGTAGCGATTATTATTCTTCTTTTTCCTGCTCTTGTAAACAAGGCCTCAAGGCTTTCACCGACCTTACGCTCACTTTCAGTATAACCCGGTCTTTCTGCGTTAGTTGAGTCAGAAAGCATACAAAGCACGCCTTCGCTGCCGAGTCTTGCAAACCTGTTAAGATCGATCATTCCGCCGTCGATTGGCGTACTGTCGATTTTAAAGTCACCGGTCTGAATTATCGTACCCGCTCTGCTTTTTATAGCAAAGCCGAGAGAATCGGGAATCGAATGATTGACGTGTATAGCTTCCACAGAAAATGCTCCGGCATCTATGATGTCGCCCGGATTAATTGTCACAAGTTTTGCAGAAGACAAAAGTCCGTGCTCTTCAAGCTTGTTTTCTATCAACCCTCTTGTGAGCCGAGTTGAATAAACGGGTACGTTCATGGTTTTAAGAAGATACGGAAGCGCTCCGATATGATCCTCATGACCGTGAGTGATAAATACTCCGAGAAGCCTGTCTTTATTTTCCTGTAAATATGAAAAATCAGGTATTACAAGATCTATACCAAGCATATCCTGCTCAGGAAAAGCTATACCGCAGTCAACAACGATCATATCTCCGTCGATTTCATAAGCGGTCATATTTCTGCCTATTCCGTTAAGTCCGCCAATAAACGTAACTTTAACCGGTACGGCAGGAGCAGGCTTACGCTTTCTGCTCTTAGTCTGATTCTGCACCGATTTTGATTTTTTAGTTGTCTTTTTAGTAGTTTTTGCAGCACTTTCAGTTTTTTTACTTTTACCGGATGTTGTCTTCTTTTCATTTTTAACGTTATTCTTTGAAGCAGTCTTTTTGGCAGGAGCCGCTGCCTTCTTCTTATCAGACTGCTTGCGAACGCCTTTGGTGTCACCGGTTTTGCGGCGTTCTTTTTTTGCATCATTCTGCATTAAAAATAATTCCTCCATAAAAATATATAATTATCTAAAATATAAGTATCCAAATTAATTACACTATATAATACATTTTTCAAAGCAAAAAGTCAATACACACCTTGATGATAATAATTCAATATTCTTCAAAATTATTGGTTATTTTTAAATAAATAATCCTCAACTGACAAATTTACTTGTAAAAATTAGGTTTAAATGTTATTATATATTATATTTATTTCTGGAGGCATTATGAAACACGTTGATATTTTTACTGACGGCGCCTGCTCGGGAAATCCCGGTCCCGGCGGCTGGGGTGCGATTCTGAGATACGGCACAACAGAAAAAGAACTGAGCGGCTCGGAAAAAGAAACGACTAACAACCGTATGGAGCTCACCGCAGTAATAAAAGCACTTGAAGCGCTGAAAGAAAAATGCGAAGTGAGTTTATATACCGACTCAAAATATGTCTGCGACGCTGTAAACCAGCGCTGGGTATATTCATGGAAAGCAAAAGGGTGGAAAAAAGCCGACCGCAAACCGGCTCTCAACGTTGATTTATGGGATGAGCTGCTGTCTTTACTTCAAAAACACACGGTTGAGTTCATTTGGGTTAAAGGTCATGCCGGACATCCCGAAAATGAAAGATGCGACACGCTGGCTGTAAATGAATATTCAAAGTATCTTGCTTGATAATCTATTGACTAAAAAATCTTATTATGTTAAAATTTTATAAATTAAAATTGAAAGGATATTGTTATGAATTCTAATCCAGGATATTATTTTTCAGGAAAATACACTCAGTATAAAAAAGACAACTTCACATCATTACAAGGACTTTTATCTGATAAGGTAAACTGCGTTTTATTCGATAAAATCGGTACGCTCTATGCAGGTACTGCATCAGGATTATGCAGACTTGAAGGTGAAAAATTTACAGGCGTTTTTACCGAAACAATCACTGATTCGGTAGAATGTCTTTATTTGCTTGAAAACGGAAAACTTGCAGTAAGCTCAGGAAAAAATCTTTATTTTGCTGATAAAGACAAAATTCAGCTTGTAAATACTTTTGAGGATAAAATTGTCGATATTACAGAAAACCGTTCTTCACTCTGGATTCTGACTGAAAACAAAATTATTAATACAGACAATACGGGCAAAAACATTTCACTTAACAGAGAGCTTG
>CADAMY010000022.1 GCA_902789095.1 Oscillospiraceae bacterium
TTTTTCTCTTTTCAGTCTGAAATCAACCGAGCGCTTGAGGTATTCAAGATATTCTTCGTCACGGCACATAGCTTTTGCCGGATTATCCGAAAGCTTTGCAACGGGTCTGCCATTGACGTACTGGAGCTTGATAACGATATTGAGCGCTTCGGCAGCGGTATCGTTTGAAACAAAAGTGCCGATGCCGAATGAAACCTTCGTTTTGTTTCTGAAATAATCATAAAGCTCCTGAGCAGAATCAAAATTGAGACTGTCGCTGAAAAGCAGAAGCTTTGTTTTCGGGTCAACGCCGTAGCTTTTGTAGTGAGCTATCATCTTCTCGCCCCATTCGTAAGGGTCGCCGCTGTCGTGACGAACGCCTGAGTAGTTGTTGACCATGGAGCGGTTGAAATCCAGCAGGAAAAGATCGGTCGTTATCGTATCCGTAAGCGCAGTTCCGTTGTCGCCTTTATATTCGTCATACCAGTCCTGCATAGCGTAATGGTTTGTGTATGCGAGCGGTATCGAATCTATGCCCTGATACATCTGCACAAATTCGTGAGCGTAAGTACCGATAGGCTTTACGTTGTACTTCATTGCAAGATAAACGTTTGAAGTGCCGACGCAGTTTTTAGTTTCAGTCACAAGGCGGCGGACAACTTCGTCTTCCCATTCTCTTGAAAGCCTGCGTCTGCATCCGAACTCGGCAAACGTAAAAGTATATTTACCGTTGTTCATTTCCTGGATTTTTTTATCAAGTCTTTCCTGAGCGGATTTTCTCAATTCGGCATAGTCAAAATTCATTCTGAAATATACTTCGTTGATGATTTCGAGCAGATAAATTTCAAACTGCATAGCTGAAAAAAGAGGACCGTCAACCACAACGTTCAGCTCGCCGTTTTCAAAAAGCTCAACGTTTACATAGTCGCGTATAGGATGCCAAAGGCGCAGAAATTCAACGTAGTCGTTTTTAATAAATCGAATGGAGCGCAGATAGTCAAGCTCCTCTTTTGTAAACCTCAGCGAGCAGAGATGATCGACCTGAGCTTTGATTTCTTCCGCCATTTCCGGCGTGAAAACAATGCCCTTGTTGCGGCATTTAAAATAATACTGACCGCAAAGATCGGTATGTTTTTGAAAGATGACCTGATCCATATTGAATTTGTAAAGATCGGTATCAAGCAGAGAAACAACAATCGGTTCTAATTTCATGGTTTAATCCTCCGTACTTATTTTTATTTCCAGTCCTGGATTGAATGACGGCATAAGACGAAGCTTGAAAAGATTCAGAGTGTGCTTGCGGTCTATGCTTTTCTTTTTATCTTCGTCGTCAATGATCCCTTCGCGAATGTATCTGTCAAGCTCGGCGTAAGTGAAACCGAGATTTTCTTCGTCCGTCTTGCCGCAAAGACCGTCGATCGGCACCTTGTCTACAAGGACTGCCGGAAGACCAAGCAAACGTCCGATTGCTTTCATTTCCTGAACCGTTAGATTGGAGCAAGGGGAGAAGTCTCCTGCGCTGTCGCCGTAACGGGTGGCATAACCGACCCAGTCTTCGGAAAGATTGCAGGTGTTTGCAACTCTGCCGTTATTGCTCTGAGATACAGCGTAAAGTGCGGACATACGGATCCTCGGCGGCAGATTCTCTCTGCTCTGTTTTGAAAGCTCAAACGGAATATTCTTTATCACTCCGTCAACAGCGTCTTTGATATTTATAACGTAGTGCTTTATGCCAAGATGGTTTACAAGCAGCTTTGCCATATCAATATCGTGCTGCTCGCCGTTGGGCATCAGAACACCGATAACTCTGTCTTTGCCTAGCGCCTCCACACAAAGCGCGGCAACGATGGAGCTGTCCTTTCCGCCGGAAATTCCGACAACGGCATTGCATCCGGGTCCGTTATTTTCAAAGAAATCACGAATCCACTGAACGCATTCATTTTTTGTTTTTTCAACGTCAAAGTTATACATTTTCACACCTCCGTGAAGGTTTCAAGGGTATTTCAGTACCGTTTAATTTAAGCATATTTTTATCTCACGTCTATCTGACAGCTTCTCATTGTTTCAAGAGCCGCCTCGTGCTTCTCCGGAGTTACACCCGCGCAGCAAGCTGCGTCAACGCTTATCGGCGCTTCCGGGAAACCGGCTTTGATAATCAGCGCGTTGGATACCACGCAGATATCCGTACAAAGCCCGATCAGTTCAACGGTGAAATCATCATCTCCGATTGCTTCTTTGATAAGGACCGGGAGATCAACAGAGCCGAATGTCTTTTTTTCAACGGGCGTGAATTTTTTAGCGTTAAGCGCCTGTTTTACTTCATCATTCAGTTCCCAACCGTCGGTCCCCTTGATGCAGTGCCGAACAGGGAGCTTCTTTCCTTCAGAAGTGTCCATATAGTTTTCAAAGTGCGTATCGTAAGTAACGAAGATCTCGCCGTCAAACTCTTTGATTTTCTTTACAACGGACGGAACGATGGCAATTGCCTCTTTGCTTCCGAGCGCGCCGTCTACAAAATCCTTCTGCATATCAACGACAACCAAAACCTTTTTCATTGTCTTTTCCCCCTTCAAATATTTAATTTTTGTAAAGTTAAATGAAAGTTGAGAACATCTCCTGCCTTATGGTATAATGGTTTCACCGCAAAACGCATTTACTCCAAAAAGGAAGGAAAGATCCTTATGATGAAATCATACCGCGTTATATGCCTGAAATGCAGCAACAATCATTTATTTTATCGTTACGGCAAAGATCCTGACGGTTATCAGAAATTTCTTTGCCGTTGATGCCATCATCAATTTGCACCCGAACGCCCAAGACCGAATGGGACAAATTCCCGGCAGATATTCCGGCTGCGGCATTGCATCCGGATCCGTTTTTTCAAAAAAATCCCTTATCCGGTTTATACATTCGTTTTTATTTTTTACTTTTGTTAAAAATGTTGTAAATATAATATCACTAAATTGTTGAAACATCAACAATTAATTTACGGATTTATATATAAAAATGAGAGCAATCCTTTTATTTTGTTCTGGTTGTATTGACATAGTAAATAAATTTTAATATAATTAAAAAGCATAAAAATATTGAAAGGAAACCGTTATGTTTAAGAAAATATTATCGGTAATTTTAGCTTTGGTAATATCTGCCGCTGTGTTGATTCCTTCTTTTTCCGTTCTGGCAACGGAGGAATGCGACTGCGGTAATTCGCCGATCATTTACATTATCGGCAGAACTGATATATTCGATCACCCCGAATCCCCCGACAGAAAGGTGATACCGTCTCTTTCTGCGGACAATCTTCTGCCTGCTGTAAAGGATCTTATCCCATACGGCGCAAAAGCTGTTTTTCTGAATCAGTGGAAAACGTTCAATCAGAAGACTATGGAAACTCTTATGCCTTATTTTGAGGGCTACGCAATCAATCCCGACGGTACGGTCACAAACGGAACGGGCATTACTTTTTCATGGTCTGAGGACAGGATTTCGAAGAATCACAATTCAAACAATCCTTACACTTACCGCTACGAATACGATGCGAGAATTTCGCCGATGGTAATTGCGGACGATCTCAATAGTTTTATCGAAGCCGTCAAAAGAACTACAAATCACAGCAAGGTTTCCATAATCTGCCGCTGTGTAGGCGCAAACTATGCATTCGCTTATCTCTATAAATATCAGGAGCCGCAGAATTACGCAGGATTAGACCGCCTTGTTATTTACAATGCTGCGCTTAACGGCGTTGAGCTGATGGAGGACGCTTTCAGCGGAAATATAAATTATCAAAATTCCGCCTCACCGCTTTTCCTCTCGAATCTTTCGCTCAAAACGGGCAACGAGCTCCTTGATGAGATCATACCGCCGACTATTGATATGCTTGAAAATACTTACGGCATCAACATCACAGAATGGTCCGTTCAGAATTTTTACAATCATATAAAAGATACGCTTATGGTTGATTTCCTTCGCGCGACTATTGCAACGAATGCCGGTTGGTTCAGCATGGTCAACGACTATTATGAAGAAGCGAAGGACTATATTTTCTGCAAAGAAGGCGATGAAGAAACTTATTCGGTGATCCTTGAGCAGATGGACGATTTCCATTACAACGTTCAGCTCAGAGCCGAAGAAATGATCGGGGATATGCAGGAAGAGGGCATTGAAGTTTTTGCAATATGCAAGTACGGCTCAACGACTTATCCCTTCAGCGAGAGAAACGCATATCTTAACGATAATCTTATAGGACTTGAAAAACAATCTTTCGGAGCCACCTGCTCAAAGGTTGACTCAACGCTCGGCAGATCTTATATAGCTCAAAGGACTGAAGAAGGGTATGGCGAATATATTTCACCGGACGGTCAGCTTGACGCCTCAACAGGACTTCTGCCTGACAGAACGTGGTACATCAAAGGCTATCCTCACAACAGCTTTTATGATGAGATGAATCCGCTGCTGAATATGCTTTGCAGAGGCGAAAACATAACGGTCGATTCCGACGAAAACTGGCCGAGATTCATTATCCTTGAAAACCGCCATCCGAAGGTAATGACAGCCGAAAACTGCGACCCGACGGGAGCAATTATTCATGACGGCGACGATACGGTTAAGACAAATGTTTTCAGCCGTATGTCAGCTTTCTTCCGCTGGAGCGTAACCGTTATTAAAATACTGATAAAAAATAGCGGCGCAAAAAACTGAGACACAAGAAAATTAAATATTACACCTATAAAGAGCGTGCGAGAGACAAGCTCGTTGACCACGCAGCAACCTGCCGAGCGGCAAGGTGCTAATGCTTGACCGATAGGTTATTTTCAGAATACAGCAGACGGTTTTTTGCTAATAAAATTATAAATAATACTTTATTTAATAAGTGAATAGTGAAAAAGTAAGAAGTAAGAAGTAAAAAAGCAGCCAATTCGGCTGCTTTTTCTTTCGTCCTGAGGAACAAAAAAGTAATTATCGAACACTTTCAGTCCTTCTTCTAACAGGATGTTACCAACAATATTCTTTTGATTTTCTCCTTCTGCTCTTGCGATCAAAGCTGCCTCGATAGTGATCCTCATGTGCTTTTCAATTATATCTTTCATAACGATATCTCTATTATTTTTTCTGATGATCCTTTGCCGTTTTGATGGAAGAAATCAACATTACGCGAATGCTCGTACAGGCAGAATCGAGTGATTTGTATGACGATTCTGTAATATAACCGGTTTTATAAAGCAATTCCAACCAATAACCCGTTTCGTTTGCTTCCTTGAGAGCGATTTGAAGTTTTGCGATAAAGTCCGCTGTACCGTGTGCATATTGAGCTTCACGAATATTCGCGCCGATGGATGTGCCGGAACGCCCGATCTGGTTTGAGATAACTGACTCGTGTTTTACTTTCAATTCCTTTACAAGGTTAATGATGGAAACAGCGAAATCTAGAGATTGATTGGAAAGTTCATCATTGCGCATATGTGTTCATCACCTCAATCCTATCTTAACAAAAAGCATTACGGAAATCAAGCATTTGTAAGAAATGTAAAAAATGAGAGTTTGAATGAAGACGGGCTTCGCCCTAATGAAGACAATGCCTTCGGCGTTTAATGAAGACGGTTCAGCAAGCTGCACCTAATGAAGCGAAGTCGCTAAATCAAACAATTAGCTCCGCAGGAGCGTCTTCATTTCTTCATTAGCAAAGCGTCTTCATTAGCCCCGCAAGGGGCGACTTCATTGAAAAAAGCACGCCGAAGCGTACTTTTTTCTGGCACCCCCTGCGGGAATCGAACCCACAACTAACCCTTAGGAGGGGTTTATTATATCCATTTAACTAAGGAGGCACTTGACTGTATGATTGAACTCTGATGAGTCAATGGCAGGTTTATTATTACGAGCAAAGCGAGTAACAAGGTTCTGCCACGCAGGGCAGGTTTATTATTACGAGCAAAGCGAGTAACAAGGTTCTGCCACGCAACAAGGTTCTGCCACGCAGGGCAGGTTTATTATTACGAGCAAAGCGAGTAACAAGGTTCTGCTATGCAGGGCAGGTTTATTATTACGAGCAAAGCGAGTAACAAGGTTCTGCCACGCAGTGGCAGGTTTATTATTACGAGCAAAGCGAGTAACAAGGTTCTGCCATGCAGGGCAGGTTTATTATTACGAGCAAAGCGAGTAACAAGGTTCTGCCACGCAGTGGCAGGTTCTTATATCCATTTAACTAAGGAGGCTTACTGCTCCGCAAACGTGCGAAGCTTAATTATTTTATCAAATCAAGTCTGTTTTGTCAATGCTTTGGCTTGTATCTTCCGAAAGTTTTTCGGTCGCCCTTGTTCATATCGTTTATTTTAACGATTTTAAGCTGCTGCTTTTTTTTGCGGCGCTTATTATTGTTTGATTTAATTACAAGATAAATATATGCGACGATTACGATAAATACAAGAAGTACGATTATTCTGAAAACGGTATTGTGAAGAAGTCTCTTTACAAGGCTGTAAGCGTAAACCAGATAGTTTTTGCTGACGCTTTCGGCGTAAACGAGATTGATCTCGGCTATCTCGGCGTCGGCAAAAATCACTTTTGCCTTGCAGGCAAAATCGCCGGCTTTGATAGGCGCGTCAACCTCTTCGGGCTTGTCCTCAGGAACTATCAGAACACTTCCTTCGTTTGTGCCTGTCGGAACGAGGGCTCTCGTGTCTTTTTCGGGAACGATACGCATATGATCTGTCTTCCACGAATAATTGACCTTGACCTCTGAAACTATCAGGTTTGACGAAGCAATAAGCTCATAGCTGAGCTTTGAAAAAGCCCATTCATACATTCTGATGCTGTCCATAAACGCCTGATTTTCTTCTATCTTGTCGTTATCGGAATCACGGTAATCGCCGCCCATTGCAACGCAAAGATAGTTGTAGCCGTTTTTGGAAGCGTAAGTTACTACGCAGTAGCCTGAATTTTCAGTGTGCCCCGTTTTGATTCCCTTGATATAATCTCTGTAATATGTGAGGAATGACTTGTTGATGGTGGAGTTTGTGTTTGTGAGCACACGCTCTTTGTTTTGATTGGTTGCCGGCAAAGTGTATTTCGGCAGACAAACGATTTTTTTGAATTCGTTGTATTTCAGCGCTTCCTGAGCTATTACCGCAATATCTTCAGCCGTTGAGTAATGCGTCTGGCTGTCAAGACCGTGGGGGTTGTCATAATGAGTATTTTCACAGCCGAGATTTTTGACGCATTCGTTCATCATCTCAACAAAATGCTCCTGAGTTCCGCCTATAAATTCCGCAAGGACTGCGGCGGCGTCGTTGCCGCTGGGGATAAGCAGGCAGTGCAGCATATCAAGAACGCTCATCTCTTCGCCAACCTTAAGACCGGAAAGCGAGCTGCCTGTATTTTTGAGCGAATCAATAGCGCTCTGAGAAACTTTAACCGTCTTGCTCAGGTCGTCGCAATTCTGAAGAACTACGAGAGCCGTCGTTATTTTGGTGACTGAAGCAGGCGCCGTTTTTTTCTGAGCGTTTTTGGTTACTATTTCAGTGCCGTTGTCGAGGCTTATCATATAGTCTATATCGCAGTTGAGCGTGATATTTTTCTGATAATCCTGCGCAAAAGCTATCGGAGACGCCGTTGAAACGACCAAAATAAAAATAGTTAAAAAAATTATGACTTTTTTCATAGACAAACCACCGCTGTTTGATGTATTATATATATAAGTATCTTTACATTGGTATTATAGCAGAAGTATCTGTAAAAATAAAGACCTAAAAATAATTTTTAAATTCAGAAGGGACTGAGCGGATATGATTTATGTGACCGGAGATATGCACGGGGATTACAAGATATTCAGACAGCCTGTGTTTACAAAAAATCTGAAGAAAAACGATACGCTGCTCATCTGCGGCGATTTCGGGTTTATATGGAACGGCGATCACAGTGAAAAAGCCACGCTTGACAAGTTGAGCAAAAAGCCGTATACGATCTGCTTCGTTGACGGAACACATGAAAATTTTGATCTGCTCGCAAGGTACCCCGTCGTTGATTTCGCAGGTTCAAAAGCTCAGAGGATCAGGGGAAATATTTATCATCTTATGCGAGGCGAAATATACGAGATCGAGGGTGAAAAGATTTTTACAATGGGCGGAGGCGAAAGCCCCGATATTGATATAAGATTCGAGAACGACACCTGGTCAAAAGCCGAGATCCCGAATTCCGAAGAGCTGCTCAAAGGCGTGGAAAGCCTTGAAAATGTGAATTTTGAAGTGGATTTTATCATCACTCACGAGCCGCCGCAAAAAATAAAGGCGTTCCTTAATCTTAAAGATAAAGAAAACGTCCGTTTTACGGGTCTTAATTCTTATTTTGAGGAGATCAATTCAACCTGCAGATTTACCCGCTGGTATTTCGGCAGTATCCACGAAGACAAGCATATTTCACCGTCGCACGTTGCGGTTTACAGGAATCTTTTAAAATTGGAAACAGGCGAGGTAGTTAAAAAATGAAAACGATCATAGCACCGTCAATTCTTTCCTGCGACTTTTCAAAGGTCGGGGAAGAAATCAGAAGAATAGACCTCTGCGGAGCGGACTGGATACACATTGACGTAATGGACGGTCACTTTGTGCCGAATATAACATTCGGCGCTCCGGTTATGAAATTTTTCCGCTCTTATTCCGAAAAATTCTATGACGTTCATCTGATGATCAGCGATCCGCTTTTTTACGTTAAGGATTTTGCTGCGGCAGGAGCTGACGGAATAACTTTTCACGTTGAGTGCGAGAGCGATATTGACAAAACTATTGACGAAATAAAAAAATGCGGCAAAAAATGCGCCCTGAGCTTGAAACCCGGCACTCCCGCCGAGGCGGTATTCCCGTACCTTGACAGGCTTTATATGGTGCTGGTCATGACTGTTGAGCCGGGATTCGGCGGTCAGAAATTCATGGCGGATATGATGCCGAAAATTGAAAAAATCAAGGCTGAAATCGACAGACGGGGACTTGACGTTATAATTCAGGTCGACGGCGGAATAAATAAAGATACAGCCGTTACGGTCAAAAAAGCAGGGGCTTCGTCGCTCGTGGCAGGAAGCGCGGTTTTCGGAGCCGATGATCCTGCGGCGGCAATAGAAGAACTCAGAAACGCCTGATCAGATCTTACCCGCAAACAGCCAATGCTCGGCGGTATGCGCGCTGAGCGTCGGATTCTGACCGATGAATCTGCCGTATTCCTCGATCCTGCGCTGATATTCGGGCGCAGGAGCGCAGCGGAACATTATGCGGTAACGGTTTTCTTTTTTAAAAATGCGGCTGTCCGGCGAAAGATTATCCCTGCCGACGTTTTTGATCATATCAAGCAGCGTGTCAAGACTTTCAAATTCATAAATAATTCCGCTCTCGTTTTTTGTAAGAACTGGAGGACTGATTTTCCTTGTTCCCCGTTCCTGCTCGGGAACGGTAAAGCACAGCACGCATCCTCCGTCACGGCCGGCGACGGCTTCAATAAGCAGGTTGCCCGAAGGGTCGATATCCCTGCCGGAAAACTGACGCAGCTTTTCAAGCACGGTCCAGATCACACGCCGTGTTTCGATGTTTGAATAGTCCATCTGATCGTATGTAATGTCGAGCTCCTGCATATCCTGTTTTGTAAGCTCGGCGACGATTTTGTTTTTGCTTATAGGATGAAACGTCATATCCTCACTCCCCGTATAAATAAAGTATATAATCAGTAAAATAATTTTGCAATGAATAAATAATGGAAGAAGGTGAGCCGATTGCAGAAAAATAAAAAGAAGCGTGATTTCTTTTACAGGGAAATGTCGCTTGCGCTGATACCCGCCGTTTTAATGGCTGTGCATCTTTACGGCGGCAGAGCGATATTGCTTTGCCTTATCTCTGCTGTGAGCGCTGTTGCAAGCGAAGCGGCAGGCTGTAAAATCACAAAACAGCGAACGCATATTTCGGATCTCAGCAGTATATATACAGGCGTGCTGCTTGCGCTTATGCTTCCTGCGTCTTCGCCGTGGTGGCTCGCCGTTATCGGATCGGCTTTTGCCGTGCTTATAGCAAAAATACCGTTCGGAACGGCTTACAGCGCTCCGTTTTCTTCTGCGGCGGCGGCTTTTGCCTTTTTAAGTATATGCTTTTCAAAAGAAACATTTGCTTATCCCGTTGTTGAATCCTCGGCGGCAACAAAAATAATCGGCTCGGTTGACTTCGTTGAAGGCACGAGCGTTGCGGAAAGTCTTTTAAACAACCGGCTTCACGGGGTCACTGCGGTTGAGCTTATCAACGCATTTATAGGCTCAGTACCCGGACCTATGGGAATGACGAGCGCCGTGCTGCTTATCGGCGTGCTGATATATATTCTCATACGAAGGCCGAAAAGCTTTGTCAATTCCCTGAGCTTTCTTGCCGTGTGGTTTTTATTCTGCGCCGGCTCTGTTTTTTATGACAAAGGATTTGAATTTTCCGAAAACACGGTGAGAATGATATTATTGAGACTGTTTTCGGGCTTTGCGATGTGTATTGCGGCTTTTCTTATCACCGAGGAGCCGACGTCGCCTAAAAAAATACCGCAGAGAATCCTTTACGGCGCTGCTGCGGGAGTCACATATATTATACTGCGGCAGTTCAGCGTGTTTGAAGACGCAGGTTGTTTTGCCGTGCTTGCTGTCAACGCAATGTGGCCCGTTGCGGCAAAATATATATTTAAAAATAAGAAAAGAAAAGAGAAAGATATAATTGAAGGACAGGAGGCGATGACCTCTGAAAAATAAAAAAAGTCCCTCGCTCAAAACGATGATTCGTCTGGGCGGATATCTGAGAAATCCCGTACTCGTCCAGGTTATAGGAATATGCCCTGTCGCGGCGGCGGCAACGTCGCTTGCAAATTCGCTTGTGCTCTCGGTCGTTTTTTCGGTGTCGCTGATTCTTTGTGAAATAATCGCAAGCCTTATGCTAAAAAAAACGGCAAGGTGGATAAGAGTCGGGATCTATACGATCATAGGCGCTGCAGTTGTTTTTCCTACGATGTTCCTGCTTGAAAAATACAGTACGGCTGTTTTTTCAGGGCTCGGGATTTATCTTCCGCTTATGGCGATGAGCTCGTTCAACGGCGTTCATTGTGAAAAATATGCGGTAAAACACAGCGTTAAAGAATCTTTTTATGACGCTGTCGCTTCATCAATCGGGTACTGCGGAGTGCTTCTTATCGTCGGAATCATCAGAGAGATTGCAGGAGCCGGAAAAATTGCAGGGTTTGACATAGCGCCTGTAAAAGGGCTCAGCGGATTTCTGATGCCTTTCGGCGGAATGATAGTAATAGGTCTGCTCGCCGCTTTTCATAAGCAGAGGGTTATGAAAACGAAGCGTTCCCATGCGGCGGATATTGAAAAAAGATTCGTTCTTGATGAAAGCGCAGACGAAGAGGGAACATTCACTTACGCGGTTAAAAACAGATTTAAAAAGAAATAAATATTATAGAAAAAATTGAAGGAGGTGTGCGGCGTGAACGTGTTTTTTGATATGCTTTCTGCGGCTGTATATGCAATTTTTGTTCAGAATCTTGTATTCAGCGGCGGCTACGGAGCGAGCGAAGCTATGCGAATGGCGGCAAGACCGAAAAGGCTTGCGTCAACTGCGCTGATGATAGTTTATTTTTCAACGCTTACGGCTGTTATATGCCGCACGCTTGACAATTATGATTATATTGCGTCACAGTCACAGTCAATTCATTTTCTTATTTTTACCGGGGCTCTGACAGCGGTTTATTTTATAACCTGCGCTCTCACTTTTTTAATACTTAAACCGCCCAAAAAGCTTATGACAAATTTCGGTATTGCGGCGCTCAACACGCTCGTGCTTGCGATCCCTCTTATCAACTACCGTTCTTCAAGCACGTTGTGGGAAAGTATCGGCACAGGCTTCGGTTCGGGAATTGCTTTTGTGCTGGCGACGCTGCTTATCAGCGCAGGATTTTCAAAATTATCGTCAAATAAAAAAATACCGCCGATGTTCAGAGGCACACCTGTAATGTTTATTTATACGGCGCTGCTCTCACTTGCGTTTATGGGCATTTCCGGCAGTAATGCTTTTGCCTGAGAGGAGGATGAATCATGGCTGAAAAAAATAAAGGCGCCCGCAGAAGAAGAGCTTTTGCGGATTTTAAAGAAACGCAGTATAACGATTCATTCTCTTTGAGCGCTGAGCAGAAAAAGAAAAAAAACGCCTCAAAAATTTTTAAATGGATAGCGATAGTTCTGGTAACGGCTGTTTTTATTGTTATCGGCTTTCTGTTTACGGACGCTCTTATGAACATATCCGAAAAAGAGTATGACGACCCGAATACTTATACGCCGTCTTATATCAATACAACTACTGCCGTTAGCGAAGAGACTGAAGAATCTTCTGAAGCAGAAACGCAGGAGCAGGCAGAGGCGGCAGACCAAATTATCGATCCGGAGAATCAGAACTGATGTATATTCCCTATAACTGTTCAAAAGAATATCATAAGTATCCTTTCGGAGCGGTGAAAGATTCCGAAACAGTTACGCTCAGGATAATCCTGCCCCGTAATTTCGGGTGTACCGCCGCCCGTGCCGTGATAAAAAAAGACGGCGGAGATTATAAAAAAATCTCAATGCAGTGGGACTGTATGCAGGGCGACGATGAGGAATGGTGGAAAGCGCAGATCCCCCTTATTGAAATGGGATTGTATTTTTACCATTTTGAGTATGACACAAGCTGGGGAACAAGCGGCATTTATTCATCCGGCGGCGACGAAGGATTCCTGCTCGGCAGCGGAAACGACTGGCAGATAACCGTTTACGACAGAGATTTCAAAACTCCCGACTGGATAAAAGGCGGAATTTTTTATCAGATTTTTCCCGACAGATTTTATAATTCCGGCAAAGAGAAAAAAGATGTTCCGCAGGACAGGATATTCAGAACGGATTATGACGGCGAGCCTTACTGGAAGCCCGATAAAAACGGCAAAGTTTTAAATAACGATTATTTCGGCGGCGATCTGGAGGGAATCAGACTTAAACTGCCGTATCTTGCGTCTCTCGGGGTGACGTGCATTTATCTTAACCCGATATTTGAAGCAAACAGCAATCACAGATACGACACAGCCGATTATGAAAAGATCGACCCCGTTCTCGGCAATGAGGAAGATTTTAAAAATCTTTGCGCCGAAGCGGATGAAAAATTCGGAATAAAAATTATACTTGACGGCGTTTTCAGTCATACCGGCTCGGACAGCAGATATTTCAATAAAAAATGCCGTTATAATACAGTAGGAGCATACAACAGCAAGCTTTCGCCTTATTATAAATGGTATAAATTCACTAAGTGGCCCGATGAATATAAAAGCTGGTGGGATATTGATATTCTGCCCGAGGTTATTGAAGAAACAACGGAGTATATCGACTATATTTCGGGTGAAAACGGAATAGCCCGAAAGTGGCTTGAAGCAGGCGCCGCAGGGTGGAGACTTGACGTAGCGGACGAATTGCCCGACGTTTTTCTTGATGAATTTAATAAAAGCGTCAAAAAGTGCAGACCTGATTCGCTTATTATAGGCGAAGTCTGGGAAGACGCTTCCAACAAAATGAGCTACTCTCAGAGAAGAAGGTATCTGCTTGGCGGTCAGCTTGACAGCGTTATGAATTATCCGTTTGCAAACGCAGTTATAGATTTTGTCGTCAATAAAACCGCCGAGAGCTTCAACAGAACGGTTATGAGCATAATACAGAATTACCCGAAGCCCGTGATCGACACGCTGATGAATCACATCGGAACTCACGATACCGTTCGCGCTATTACTGCTCTTGCGGGCGAAAGCTGTCTTAATCGAGACAGGGAATGGCAGTCAGGCAGAACTCTTTCTCCGGAGCAGAGAGAAAAGGGAATCAAGCTTTTGAAAGAGGCGGCAATAATTCAGTACACGCTGCCGGGCGTTCCGTGCGTTTATTACGGTGACGAAGCGGGAATGGAGGGTTATAAAGACCCGTTCAACCGCAAATACTACCCTTGGGGAAAAGAAAATACTCAGCTCGTTGAATATTACAAGGAGCTTGGAAGAGTAAGACGGGAAAACAAAAGCTTTATCGACGGAGAATACAGATGCGTTTCTGCCGTGCTCGGCTGTGCGGCTTATACAAGAGGCGGCGATATTCTCATTATTGCAAACAGCAACCCTCATTCAATAAATTATTATTACCCTCCCGAATGGAAGGGCTGCGTAAGATTATTCGGTCAGGGAAGCAGCGAAGGCGACTTCGCCTCTGTTGACGGTCATGGAGCTATTATTTTAAAAAGGCTGTGATTTTATGAAAGAAAAAGAGCCGCGCCGTTTCACTTTTGAAAAAGTGAAAAGAAAAGGCAGATTAAAAGGAATCGTGCTCGGCTTTGTTGCTTTTGTGCTTGTTTTCGGCACAGCGGCAGGCGCATATCTTTATACTAAAACAGATTTTATAAATAAAGAAAAAATACTTTCGTTTTTTGATAAATCGGGTGAGAGAGATTCTCTGTCCGGCGTTGAAGGAAAAAGCGCGAATATTCTTTTTATAAGCATTTCAAACAATGAAACAATAGAAACGGGAGAAAAAGAGATCTACTTCATGGTCCTCGCTCACGCAGATACGAAGCAGGGCAAAATCAAGTTTTGTCCGCTCCCTGTAAAGAACAGTTATCTTCAGTATTTTGAAATCGGCGGAGTGAGCGAAATCTGCACGGCTCTTGAAGAGGAGTACAGTATAAAAATCGACCGCTACGTTTCATCAAACGAAAATACATTTGCGCTTGCAATCAACTACATGGGCGGGCTTCAGTATACCGTGAGCGAAAACGTGACTTACCGCACGCCTGACCTTACGCTGATCTTAACACCCGGATACCAGACTCTAAAGGGCGAAAATCTGCTCAAATATCTTAAATATTTCAAAGAGAACGATCTTTCCATGCAGGGCGAGATTTTCTGCAAAATGGTTGAAAATTATCTGACTGAAAAAAATATGGAAAACGCAATGCAGCTTTTTAAAGGAGTAATGACAAACCTTGCGGATAATACTGACATTTCGTATGTTGACGCCGCAGACAACCTTGACAGTATTGAAGTGTTTGTTAAAAATGCCGGAGCAAACACTCAGACTGTTGAATCAGTGGGGGAATTATGAAAAAACTTTGCAAAATACTGATAAGCATATTTGCCGTTGTTTCGCTTTGCTCATGCAGCGAAGCGACGACTATGATAGGCAATATCATGGAAAACGAGAACTACGTCAAATGGGAAAGCATATCGGCTGAGCCGACCGAAAACGGCAGCAGATATAAAAATTATTTTGAAAAGCTCGGCGACGATCAGAAAAAAGGATACAACAGTATCCTGAAATCCATATATGAATCTGAAGATTCTTTCCCCGAAAGAGTCGAAGTCCCATATATGAGCGCCGACGATCTTTCGGCTGTTTTTGAGGCTGTGGTGTACGATAATCCTGACATTATATGCTACGGTCGGGACTGCAGTATCGTAACCGACGGAAAGCGCTGTTATTTTGAGCCGAAATATACGATGAGTTTCAATGAATTTAAACAGAAAAGAGAATATATGGAAAGCCTGGCGGACGAAATAATCGCTCAGATGAACACTTCTTACAGCGAGTTTGACCGTGAACTTTTTATACACGATTATATTGTTAAAAACTGCAGATATGACCGTGACGGCGATTTCAACAACCTGACTTACAGTTGTATTGCGGATAATTTTGCTTCCTGCGAAGGTTACGCAAAAGCTACAAAATACCTGCTGGAAAAGGCGGGCATAGAGTGCTACACTATTGTAGGCGACGCTACGGACAGCGGACGCGAGCCTGAAAGCCATATGTGGAATTTGGTTAATATCGGCGGCAGTTATTATTACCTTGATACAACGTGGGACGATCCTAACACTTCCGGCGGCGAGGTTTCGCATATGTATTTTAATCTCTCTGAGCAGGAAATCAGGACAGACCACAGCAATTTTACGGTTTATTTTGAATGTACCGACGATCAGTATAATTATTTCAACGCTACCGACAGCGTTTTTGAAACGTATAAGTGGAAAGATTATGAGCGCATAGTTGCTCTTCTGGGCGCGGAAGCTAAAAAAGGCAACGAATTTATAGAACTTAAATTCACAAATGAGGACGCTTATTCTTCCGCACTTTATGACCTTGCCAAAAAAGGCAGGGCGTACACTCTTGCTAAAACCGTCAACTTCAGATACGGAACGAAGCTTAAATCAAACGATATTTCATACAGTCAGGAAGAGGGATTCTTTATATTCAGCCTGATGTTTAAATGATTGTGAGGGGTCGCCGCATTTAGCGAAGAACAAAAAAAGACTTATAAAGATAAAAGCAAGGGAGTAGAAAACAAAAAATCTGCACCCTGTTATACTTATTTTATGGAAGGGCTTCGCCCTTACCCGATTATTATTTCTTTTTTCGGTGTTTATTCGCCCTCACCGTACCTTTGTACAGCCTTCGGTCGAATAAACGCCGTCTTCATCTAAATGCGACAACCCCTTTTGTTCGTCATTTTACCGAAAGGCTTGTATATCCGAAAGATGACGGACACAATCGGTTGTGCAGTAATTTATTTTCGGAAGAATATTAAAAAACTTATTCCATTTTAAGTCAGAATGCGTTATAATTGCAGTAAGATTAAAAAGGAAAGTATTGACTAATGGGATACAGTGTGAATTTTTCAGTGCTGGGCAAGAGCTTTGTAATGCCGGGCGCTGTCAGTGAAAAAATTAAAATGTTCAGCGACGCTCAGCTCAAAACCGCTGTATGGATTTTCAGCCATATGGGCGAGAGTATGGAGCCTGCCGTGATAGCCAAAAAAATCGGCAAACCCGAATCAGCGGTAAACGAAGCGCTGATGTATCTTGCTTCGCTTGACATTCTTGTGCCTGACGGAGAAACGGCGGTACCTTCTCAGAAGGACGAGCCTGCCCCGGCAGCACAGAAAAAATTAGCCGAATTACCCGATATAGCGCCGAGTTATGAGCAGATAGTAAAGCGCTGCAAGGAATCGCCCGAGATCGAAGCTTTTTTAAACGACCTTCAGCCGATACTCGGCAAAACGGTAGGATACGACGGTCAGAGCGTTTTTCTGATGATGCACGACAGCTACGGACTGCCGTTTGAGGTTATTTATATGCTCGTAAGCTACTGCGTGAGCATAGGCAAAGCATCGTATAAATATATGGGTAAAATGGCTCGTTCCTGGGGCGAAAAGGAGATCGACACAATTGAAAAAGCCGATGAAATCATTTCAAGGCTCAATCTGCTTTCAAAATCGTGGGCGCAGTTCACGAGACTGACAGGTATACAGACTCCGAAGCCGACTTCGAGCCAGCAGGCATTTTTATACAAATGGGTCAACGACTATAAGTTCAGTATGGAAATGATTTATGAAGCTTATGAATATATGGCGGATAACTGCGCAAGAATAAGCTTTAAATATATGGATGCTGTGCTGACGGATTGGTACTCAAAAGGAATTAAAAATCCGGAAGATATCAAGAAAAGTAAAATTCAGAAGGAAACTCAGCCGAAACCGTCCGAAAAGAACGACGGCAAAAAGCGCTCCTATGATATGGACGAATTTGAGCGCAGGGCAAATCAGCTTCCCGTATATAAACCGAATAAAGGAGGGGCAACATGAGCTACACAACAGCAGAATATGAAAGCGCCAGGCGCGAGCTTGAACGAAGACGAAATACTGCGGAGCGGGAAAGAGAAAAAAGACACAGCGAAGTTGCCGCAAAAGTTCCTGAAATACTTGAAACAGAAAAAGAAATGTCTACGGCAGGTCTTGCCGTCGTAAAGGCTGTGAGCCTTGGCGAAGATGCTGTGCGATACGTCAGGGAGCTTGAAAAAATCAACCTTGAAGCGCAGAAAAAAAGAGAAAAGCTTCTTGTCGAAAACGGCTTTCCGGCTGATTACCTTAAAGTTAAATATACCTGCGAAAAGTGCGGTGACAAAGGCTTTGTGAACGGCAGGATGTGCGAGTGTCATAAAGCGATACTTCGTTCCCTGGCTTACGAAAAGCTTTGCGGCAAGTTCCCGCTTGACAAATGCACTTTTGAAAATTTCAGTCTTTCCTATTATCCCGATACGGGCAGCGGCATAACGCCGAGAACGAGGATGGAAAGCGTATATAATTTCTGCAAAAATTATGCTGAGGATTTTAATTCACATTCGCCGAGCATACTGATGAGCGGTGAAACGGGTTTGGGCAAGACTCATCTTTCGCTTGCGATAGCAGGGGAAGTTATCAAAAAAGGAAAAGGCGTTATCTACGCATCAGCCCAGAATTTGCTCAACAGACTTGAAAACGAAAAATTCGGCAGAAGCGATAAGAGCGATACGGAGCTGAATCTTATTGAATGCGACCTGCTGATACTTGACGATCTCGGTTCTGAATTCAGAACTCAGTTTACCGTTTCGGCAATTTATAATATTGTAAATTCAAGGCTTCTCAGCTCAAAGCCGACAATAATAAGCACAAATCTTACCCATAAAGAAATCGATTCCGCATATACGAGCCGTATAGCGTCAAGGATATTGAGCGAATACACTCTTTTACAGTTTGACGGTACGGATATTAGACAGATAAAAACGAGGCAGTACTGATGGATATTATTAAAAAATTAACGGATGAATTTCATCTTAAACAATGGCAGATAGAAAACACCGTCGCTCTCATTGACGACGGGAACACGATCCCTTTTATTGCAAGATACAGAAAAGAAGCTCACGGTACGCTTGATGATCAGACGCTGCGTGAGATTTCCGAAAGACTTGAGTATCTTCGCAATCTTGAAAAGAGGAAGGAAGAGGTTTATTCTTCAATAGAAGCGCAGGAAAAGATGACTGAAGAAATTGCTCAGTCGCTTGAAAATGCGCAGACGCTTGCGGAAATTGAGGATATTTATCGTCCGTTCAAGCCGAAACGCAGAACGAGAGCTTCAGTAGCAAGAGAAAGAGGACTTGAACCTCTTGCGGCGGCAATTATGCTTCAGCTTGATGACAGCCCGGAGCCGATAGAAATGGCGAAGGATTATATAAACGAAGAGAATGAAGTGCCGACTGCCGAGGATGCTTTGCAGGGCGCTATGGATATTATCGCTGAGGATATTTCGGATGACGCTAATATCAGAAGAAGACTGCGCAATCTCTTTACCGTTTCGGGCGAAGTGATTTCCAAAGCGTCCGACCCTGAAGCGGAAAGCGTTTACGAAGGATATTATGATTTTTCGCAGCCTGTTTCAAAAATAGCGGGGCACAGAGTTCTTGCGATCGACAGGGGCGAAAAAGAGGGATTCCTCAAAGTCAGCGTAACGCTTGACAATGTAAAAGCTTCAAATGTTATAATAAGCGAAACGATCACCAACAACAATTCACCGTGCGCGGAAACTGTCCGCCTTGCAGGTGAGGACGCATATTCGAGACTTAT
This sequence comes from Oscillospiraceae bacterium, assembly GCA_902789095.1. GTDB lineage: Bacteria > Bacillota > Clostridia > Oscillospirales > Acutalibacteraceae > CAG-488. The sequence continues at coordinate 19,464 of CADAMY010000022.1, forward strand.
CTATCCTTCTGTTGAAAGGGAGATCCGCTCTATGCTTACAGAAAAAGCGGCGGCGGACGCAATAAAAGTTTTTTCACAGAATCTCAAGGAGCTGCTTTTACAGCCGCCTGTAAAGGGCAAGGTTGCGCTCGGACTTGATCCGGGTTACAGAACGGGCTGCAAGGTTGCGGTAGTTGACGCAACCGGCAGAGTCCTTGACACAGGCGTAGCCTACATCACTCATTCGCAGGCAAAGCAAAAGGAAGCGCACGACCTTATAAAATCACTTATTTTAAAATACGGAGTTGAGATTATAGCTATCGGCAACGGTACGGCTTCAAAGGAAACGGAAATATTTACTGCCGATCTTCTCAAAGAGCTTGACACGGGAACGAAGTATATGGTCGTCAGCGAAGCGGGAGCTTCGGTTTATTCAGCCTCGAAGCTGGCGGCTGAGGAATTCCCTCAGTTTGACGTTTCGCTCAGAAGCGCAGTTTCGATCGCAAGAAGATTGCAGGACCCTCTTGCCGAGCTTGTAAAGATAGACCCCAAGGCGATAGGCGTCGGGCAGTATCAGCACGATATGCCTAAAAAGGAGCTTGAAAATGCGCTTGACGGCGTTGTTGAAGATGCCGTAAACAGCGTAGGAGTAGACGTTAACACGGCTTCGCCTTCTCTGCTTTCAAGAGTATCGGGCATCAATTCGTCGGTTGCCAAAAATATAGTTATTTACCGTGAAGAAAACGGCGAATTCACTTCACGTTCACAGCTTAAAAAAGTACCGAAGCTCGGAGCAAAAGCGTTTGAACAGTGCGCAGGCTTTATGAGAGTGCCTGAGAGCAAAAATACGCTTGACAATACGGGTGTTCATCCCGAAAGCTATGAAGCTGCTAAAGCCCTGCTGAAGCTGTGCGGATACGATGCTGATGACGCTGCAAAAGGGCAGCTTGACGGACTTAAAGAAAAAGTGAGCCTCGCAGGGGAAGAAAGTGTTGCGCAGAAGCTCGGCATCGGCGTTCCTACGCTCAATGATATTATCAAGGAGCTTATGCAGCCCGGAAGAGACCCGCGTGATGAGCTTCCGCCGCCTTTGCTCAGAGCCGACGTTATGGATATCAACGATCTGAAAGCGGGAATGGAGCTTCAGGGAACGGTCAGAAACGTAATAGATTTCGGCGCGTTTGTTGATATAGGCGTTCATCAGGACGGACTCGTTCACATTTCGCAGATTTCAGACAGATTCATAAAACATCCGAGCGAGGTGCTCAAAGTCGGTCAGGTCGTCACAGTTACCGTGCTTTCGGTAGACACTAAAAAAGGCAAAATTTCACTCACAATGAAAAAACAGAAACCAACCGCTCAGAAGGCGGAGTAATAATTAAAAGCAAGGAGGATCATTATGAAAAAATTATTATCTGTCATTTTGCTTGCAGTTATTCTTGTCAGCTCTTTTTCGCTTGGAGTAAGCGCCGCTTCCGATGCTTATAAAGCAACGTGGACTCTCAAAGCGAGTGTTCTTGACGCTTCATCAAGCAAAGAAAAAGACAGAGACGTTTACAAAAACACATCGTCAAAAGTTGTTTACGACTCCAAGAATTCTCCTACCGTAACGGTAGAGCCGGGTCAGGTGGTCTGGGTAACTCTGCATCTTAAAACAGGTTCGTCGTATTATCCTGCATCGCTTGACGCTCAGATCTATTACACTAACAATATTTTTGAATCAACAGACGTTGTAAGCGGTAAATCCTATATCTGGAACAGAACGGACAAGTTTTCAAAGATCTGCTATCAGGGCGGCACGCCTTATTCAAAAATGGTGCAGTCCTATAAGGACACAATTTATCCCGATTCATGGTCAGACTCAAAGAAGGCTTCAACAGAGCTGTATTCAGTTGTTATGTACCCTCAGCACAGCATAACGACCCAGTCGGTTTCAAATATTGACGAGGATCTTGTAACCGTTCCGATTTACGTTAAGGCAAACGCTAAAGTCGGCTCAACAGGCTCCGTATTCATTACTGATGACGATATGAAGACGAAGAAGAATCCTTCGGGAAGATTTATTCTCTCTTATTACGAAAACGGAGATATGACCACCCCGATCGTTTCGTATTCGGATAAAATATCGTTTGATACTTCAAAAGGCGAAATCAAATTCGTTGTTGCCGCAAAGGGCTCGTCAAATTTCTCTTTATCGCAGACTGATCTTAAAATGAATTATAAAGATAAAACTCAGCTCACTGCGACAGTCAAAAATAAGCCTAACGCAAAGATAACGTGGGAAAGTTCAAATCCGAAAGTTGCGACGGTAGACTCCGAGGGCAACGTAACGGCAACAGGCAAAGGCAGCGCCGTTATCACCGCAAAATACGGAGATTATAAAGCCGAATGCAGCGTAAAGGTCAGCTATACTTTCGTTCAGATGATTATCAGAATACTGCTTTTCGGCTGGATCTGGTATTGATAAAGGATTGATTAAATGAAAAAGACCGTGCACTACTGCTGGTTCGGCAGGGGAGAAAAGCCTGCTTTTGTTCAGAAATGTATCGCATCGTGGAAAAAGCATCTGCCGGATTATGAAATAAAAGAGTGGAACGAAGATAACTTTGATTTATCTGACTGTAAGTTTGCTTCTGACGCATATAAAGACCGGAATTTTGCGTTTGTGAGCGACTATGTCAGGGCGTGCGTACTTTATAACGAAGGCGGAATATATTTTGATACCGACGTTGAAGTCCTTGCGGATTTTGACAGATTTCTTGACGATAAATTTTTTGCCGGATTCGAGGAGAAGGCGTTTGTAGGTACCTGCGTTATGGGAGCTGAAAAAGGATGCCCGATTTTTGAAGAATATATTGAGCATTATAAAAATGCGGATTATTTTAACGCCGACGGCACAAAATACAGCGATACAAACGTAGTACTGCTTACGCGTCTGCTTGAAGAAAAAGGGCTTGTAAGAAACGACGAGGAGCAGACGGTTGGCGGATATATAAAGGTTTATCCGAGAACGTTTTTCAGCCCGTACGATTATATCAACGGCATCAGCTATATTACCGAAAACAGCTATGCCATACACCATTTTATTCAGTCGTGGCTGCCTAAAAAAATCCGTATCAGAACTGCGCTTAAAAGAAAAGTCATCAAAATAATCGGCGGAGAAAATATGAAAAAAATCAGAGAAAAATTAACATGAAGGAGTTTCTCATGACGGCAAAAACTGACAGAAGATTCAGCAGAATCATAGACGTACTTTATATTGCTATAATATTGGGCCTTGCGTATCTGTTTATAAAATATTGCACAGGCGTAATATTCCCGTTTTTGTTTGCGTTTTTTGTGGCAATGATCGTTCAGAAACCGACTAACGCCTGCTACAGAAAATTCAAAAAAGGCAAGGGTATAATTTCGACTTTTTTTGTGCTTGTGTTCATACTTATTCTTGCCGCTGTTGTGTCGCTTCTCGGCGCTCAGATAGTTGCGAGCGGTAAAGATTTTGTAATGTTCATCAGGCAGAAAATCAGCGATTTCCCTGCGCTCATTGAAAAAATTGAGAACTGGGCGCTTCGTTCCATTTCATTCCTGCCGGATAATATGGAAGCAAAACTAAGCGTTTCTATAACCGACAGTCTTGAAAGATTCAAGGAGCTTACGGCTACTGAGGCTGCAGGCATACTCGTAAAAACCGCATCAACAAGCGATAAATTCGATATAAAAAGCCTTGTTTCGCCCATCGGCGGCGGGGTCTGGAATTTTGTAAAAGGCATTCCGTCCGTATTGATTGCAGGCATAATTTCAATAGTTGCCTCCTGCTTTATGGCGGCGGATTACGACAGGCTTGTCGGATTCCTGAAACATCAGCTCAATGAAAAGCACAGAATGGCGCTTTCAAGAAGCAAGGCGATACTTTTCCAGACGCTCAGACAGCTTTTCAAAGCATACGGCACTATAATGTTCTTTACGTTCCTTGAAATGCTTCTCGGATTGTATATACTCAAACTCATCGGCATATACGACAGCGGATATATGGTAATCGTTTCAATTATAACTGCGATCGTTGATATTTTACCCGTGCTTGGCACAGGCACTATTGTCGTTCCGTGGGCTGTATACTGCCTGATAACAGGCGACTACGCCATGACGATCGGACTTGTGATAATTTACGTTATCATCCTCGTGCTTCGTCAGATAATCGAGCCGAAACTTGTTGCCAACCGTCTCGGACTTCCGCCCGTGCTTACGATTGCGGCAATGTATATCGGCACTCAGCTTTTCGGCGTGCTCGGAATTTTCCTTCTGCCGATAATCTGCATCATGGTCAAACGCCTCAACGATGAGGGAATACTTCATCTTTGGAAAAACTATGAGCATGAACCTGCTGAGGATTCTGCCGGCAATGAAGATAATAATACCGAATCGGAAGATAGTGAAAAAAATTAAAAAAATTACAGAAAAACTATTGACAAATGCGCTCAATTATGTTAAAGTAATTGAGCGTTGATTCGCTGGTGTAGCTCAGTTGGTAGAGCAGCTGATTTGTAATCAGCAGGTCGGGGGTTCGAGTCCGTCCACCAGCTCCAGATGTGATTTATCGCATCTTTAATTTAATAACGGGAGAGTTCCCGAGCGGCCAAAGGGAACAGACTGTAAATCTGTCGTCAGTGACTTCGGTGGTTCGAATCCACCCTCTCCCACCAAAAATCCTGCGCATAAGCGTGGGATTTTTACTTTTCCACTCTTAACTTTTCACTAAATAGCCTACTGTCTTAATATGCGGGATTTTTGGTGGGGAGGTAAGAAGGGGGAGTGAATAGTGAAGAAGAAAGAATCAAGAGATTGATTTTTTTATAAACAGATTTGTAAACTAATCCAAAACAGTTGCGGAGTTATTGAATCCATAAAAAATAATTGATTAAAAACAGCTCAGTGAGGATAATTATGAAGATTATCAGTGATATAAGAATTTACAAGGGTGTTGGGCATACAGAAATTAAAAATAAAATAATGAATCTTTCTGCTCACCGGGCGAAAAACAATTTTCCCTTGGAGAATATGATAATTTATACCTTTGCTTTTCTACTGACATACCGGCAGGCTCGGTTGTATTAGATGAGAATGTTGATAAAAACTTTCCGTGGTTCAGAAATGCTCTTGTCGGAATCAGCTTGGATGAGCTTTCTGCGATAGAAACCGCCGAAGAACCTGCTGCCGTTTTAAATCAGATCGAAAAAGCATTACTGATACTGTATGGCGGTGATCTTTCAGTTAAAAAAAGCATAAAAGATGCGATTAAAGATGCAAAAAAAGGGCCTGAAATGCTGATGCGTTTTAAGGAAAAGGAAACAGCGAAAGGAAAAGCAGTAATATACCTGAGGCTGCTCAACAATGCGCATTATCTTCCGCTGCTTTGCGTTACCAACGCAGACGGAGAAGAAATATTGAGAAAAAATCTTCCTGAAACGACAGACCTCGGAACTATTGGAGAAATCAGGCTCAGCAGCAAAAAGGTTACGGTAATGCCGCGTAAAAATGCCTTTACAAATAATGCCCGGCCGATTTCCTTTGAAATAAATCTATAATTAAACATTGGTATAATAAAAGCACTTACGTTTTTTTGATATGTTAACAGTACAGATAAGATGTTTTTTGTTAACTCTTGCATGCTTTGTCCAATCATTTAAAAATATTGTGTTTAAAAAATAACGAGGTGATACTATGTCGGAATCAAAGCTGTATGCTCTTTCGTATTCATATCCTAAATATTCCAATGGGTTAAAAATAATTCACTCGTCATTCTTTCTCGGCGTTTTTTCTTCCGCCAAAAAAGTTGAAGAAGCGATTGATTTTTATTCCGCTGTCAAGGGATTTTCTGATGATCCGAACTGTTTTTTTATAAACCCGATTTGTTTAAACTCCCGGCTCAGCACCGTGTATCAGATCGGCATAAGTTATATCGCAGACAGCGAGGAAGATGATGTTGATGAAATACTCGGATATTACGAAACCGAGGATGAGGCAAAGGCTGCGGTTAAAAAAAGTCCTTTTTACCGTGATTTCAAAAAACATTTTGTTATTGATCGTTATACAGTTGATGAAATGGAGTGGCGAGAGGGATTTTCTTAATAAACTGTGAGACTTCGAGAAAATATGCAAGAAGCCGCATTTTCTACCCGAAGCTGTATATAAATACTGCGAGAGGGAGAAAAGGCGGCTAATTTGCAATATAATTATAATCTCTATAATAAAAAAATTTAATTATTTCTGTTTTGTATTTTTTAATTAATGTTTTGTATTGAATATATTTCTTTTTATTTTGCAAATGTTCTTGCGACTTTATCGACAGTCTGACAGGGTACAGAATTTCGGATTCTGTACCCTGCTATTGTTTTTATGGATTGTGATGCTTTCGGATACGATAATCGAAGCCGGTTATCGTTCATATATCTGTGAGTTAGGTTTATCAAATCCCTAATCTTCTTGACTTCTGCAAAAATTTTTGCCGTAAAAATTACCGGGAACGGGTGACTGTTCAAGAAATTCGTCGAAAATCCGGCTGATAAACTCTGCTCCTTGATCGTCAGTCTTTCAACTTTTAAAACTGGAATTCAGGAAAACATTTTTATATTTAATCGCTTTGGTCGTCGAGATTTAGTTTTTTGTTTTTTCAATAATCAGCAGAGGGTACAAATCCTCATATTCAAATTCCGGTTCATGCTGTCCTATAACTTTAAACAGTCCACGGTCGATCATTTCATTTATTCTGTCACAAACAAATCCGTCTAAAGCAAAGTTGCCGGCATCTCCGATACGCCCGAGAGAAACTCCGAGAAGATGTACATAGTGTATCGGTTTTTCATCAGCACAACTGTAAACCAATTCGTCAAAGTAATCATCGTTTACACTAATGACTTCATCATTCTCAACAACCCGTAATTCTGAATTTTCGCTGCACAATTTTTTCCATTTTGCCGAATATGTTTCCAATTCCTCTGCTGAAGCTGAATGAGCAGACGTTAACATATATTTTATTTCCCAGGGATCAGCGAAACTCCAAGCATCCAGCGAGCGATCAGGATATGGAATAAGGATTATGTTTGCATTTATATTTTTTAACCTGCTGACGATATAATACATTCCGCAAAGTGAATATCCGACATGGAAATACCATATCCTTATTGTATTGCCGTTTTCAGCTTCACGAATAATATAGTCGATGTCATTTTTGATAATGTTATATCTTCTTTTTGCGTTGCAGGCTCTTGGATAAAAATGATTTAAGAGTTCTATTCTTTCGCTTTCAAAGACGTCATCGCTTATATGGAATCTATCAAGATAATATCGTATGCTGAATATTTTTTCAGACGGAGCAGAAAGAGCGTCATAAAGGTCCGAAGCGTAGCCGAGATACTCTTTTGATATTGATTTTTGTTCCTTATGGTTTAAAAATTCATTAAGAATTCCTTTTTCGGAGTCACTGAAACATACATCTATCATTTTAATTCTTCATCCTCTTTTTCATCGTCTTCATCTTTACGGTTGATTTTCTCTGTCCTTTTTTCAAGCTTCGGCAGGAGGATTTCGCCGTAAAGGATCACGAGAATTGCGGCAATCGGAATAGCAAGAATAACGCCGAGCATACCGCCGATTTTGCCGCCGAGGATTATGAGAACGAGAGTCCATACAGCGGGAATCCCGAGCGAGCCTTTAAAAAGCTTCGGCTTGATTAAAAATGCGTCAAAGAACTGAGTCACGCAGGCGATTATTATAAACCAAAGGGCATTTATCGGCTTGTCGATAACCAGGAAAAATGCGCCCAGAGCGCCGCCGATTATCGGACCGACCGTAGGAATAATATTTGTAATTGCAACGATAACAGCAATCAGCGGAGCGTAGGGAAGACGGAAAATAAGCATTAAAATAAGCGTTGCGATTCCGACGATCAGAGCGTCAAACAGAGTGCATCCGAAATAGCGCATAAAAACGCTGTGGCAGCTTTTCCATATTCTGTCATTGCTTTCTGCTTTTTCTTTTTTAGTGAAAGCGTAACGGACTTTGAACAGAAAATCAAGGATAGTTTTCTTGGCACCGAGAAAGCAGAAACCGAACACAAGTCCGACTGCAGCGTTTGTAATTCCCGTTCCTATGCTGCCGGCGGTTTTCATAATAGAATTCGTATTGTTTTTAACAAAATCCACAAGCTTGTCAAGTGCGCCTTCGATAAGTGAAGACAGATTGGCTACGTTTATGTTTATTCCTATCCTTTGAGCAAGCTTCTCAGCTTCGGAAAACAGACCTTCGAGAGTGACCATATAGCTGTCCCAGTTGGAAGCAATCTTGCTCACGCTTTTTACAAGCGACGGAATGAGCGCTATAAGAAGCAGAACGAGAATAAGGATAAAGCAGACAAGAGTCATTATAACTCCCGCTGTGTGACGGCCTGAATCTTTTTTGATTTTTTTGAAAAGCTTTTTCTCAAAGAAATCTGAAACAGGGGAGAGCAGATAAGCTGTAATTATACCGATTATTACAGGCGTCAAAAAAGCTAAAGCTGATCTTATAGCCTGTCCGACAGAGGGCAGATTTGACAATACTATATACAGCAGAACAGCCGAACACGCCGCAAAAGTGTAGGCAAACCAGGGCTTGACAAGATATGATCTGAATTTATTCATTTTTTCACTCCTCAATTCAGTTGTTAAAAAGATAAATATAAATATCATAAGAGACATCAGAATAAAACTCGGAACGATTACAGATGTCAAACAATAAAGCAGGTGTTCACAGCAAACAAAATCTGCTTTAATGCAATAATACCATAACTGAAAAACACTGTCAATCAATTACAATTGACTAAAAGCCGGAATAAAAAATATTGTATAAAAAATTAATGAATATTTTCAATAATAAATTCAACGGCTGAACGCTGCTGTTCTTCGGCTGAAACAAGAGCTGTGCCGTCGCCTTTCTGAACGCCGTAATTTCCGAACTGAGCATGATTTCCGCCTTCGATTTCACATTCAGAATAACTGCCAGGAATATACTGCATACCTTCTTCGAGCTTTTTCATGTTAAGCACTCCGTCTTTATCGCCGTAAATGCTCATTAACGAAAGCTTTTCGTCAATAGGCTTGGTCGGGTAAGCGGCAAAAAGAATGACTCCCGAAAGATTTTCGCTGTGCTTTGCCGCATAAACCGCCGCCATTGCCCCTCCGAGTGAATGACCGCCGATATAGAAGTCAGAATAGCCGTATTCCGATATGATATCTGCCGCTTTGTTGATTCCGAAAAAAGAAAGCCTGAACGGCATCTTTACAAGGCAGACGTCAACGCCTTTTTCAGCAAGCAGATTCAGCATAGGAGCATAGGCTGTTTCTTCAACTTTTGCTCCGGGATAAAAAATGAGAGCGTTTTCATCTGACGGACCGTCAAAAAGCCAGCCGAAATCTGTTTTTACGACACGGACGGATTGGCTCGTCTGCAAGGATTGCAGAGCAGAAACGTCTGCGTGATAAAAATTGCCTGTGTAAATAAAAAAGGAAGACAGAATGATGATTAAAACTGATATTGAGATAATTACCCTGATTTTATTTTTCAAAAAATCACCTCGTTTTTTTCTTACTGCTATATTATAACAAAGATCTGATTCATGTTCAATTAAAAATAAATTAATAACAATCAAATTGCAATCAATAGCGTTAAATAACATTATAAATTGCAATATTAAATGTCCACAAAGTTAAGCGGGATTAATTAGTTGAATTAGCTGATGTGAGGACAAGCCGTTTAAGATTCTTCTCGGATAGT
>CADAMY010000023.1 GCA_902789095.1 Oscillospiraceae bacterium
AACGGCGCAAGACTTCATCAGAAAGTATTTGAGCCGAGATTCCTGTATCACTGCGATAAAATGGGATATATCGTTTGGGGCGAATACGGCAACTGGGGTGTTGACCATTCTCAGCCCGAAAGCGTATATTCATTCCTGCCGGAATGGATGAGCGAAATTGAACGTGATTTTAACCATCCGTCGATAATCGGCTGGTGTCCTTTTAACGAAACGTGGGATATCGCAGGAAGAAAGCAGTATGACGATCTGTTGGCAATCGTTTATGACGTTACCAAAGCTATGGACACTACCCGCCCCTGCATTGACACAAGCGGAAATTATCACGTTAAAACCGATATATTTGACATTCACGATTATGAGCAGGACACAAGACTGTTCAAAGAACGTTTTGATAAATTGATGAGCGAAGGCACACTTTTTGACAATCACCGCGCAAGACAGCATTACAACGGCGAGCCTACGTTTATCAGCGAATACGGCGGAATAAAAGTCAATGACGGATCAACAGATTCATGGGGCTATGGCGACGATGCAAGAGACGAAGCCGAAGTCATTGCCAGATACAAAGGATTGACCGAAGCGATTCTCAACAACAATAAAATGCTCGGCTTCTGCTACACTCAGCTTTATGATATTGAACAGGAGCAGAACGGACTTTATAAATATGACAGAACTCCGAAATATGACATCAGCCGATTCAAAGAAATAAACACTCAAAAAGCGGCAATAGAAGATTAAAACACATAAAAATATACTCCTGCGGAGCGCTCCGCAGGAGTTTTTCTATATAATTTAATACCAGATCCACCCGAACAGTAAGATTACAATTATCCATTGCAGAATATTATACTGAACCTGCACGGTACAAGTGTCTTTAAAAATATTTCCGTTGCTGTCTTTAACTGTTACGGTTATCGTCGTTGTTCCGTTTTTAGCGCCGTAAACAATGCCGTTTTTATCAACAGTTGCAACTTCAGTGTTTGATGATTTGAAAGTCACTTTATAATCCGCACCTTCATCTGCTCTCACTTTATAAATCAGCGCTTCCTTTGATTTGTAATACATAGACATTGAAGCTGTGCTGACATTGTAAACGTGAGGATCAGCGGTATAAACGGCGTTTATCGTTACTCCGCCGATGCCGAGAGTATAGCTTTCCCACTCGCCCGAATAACCTTCCTTTTCCGGTATGGGAGGAAGGCTTAACGATTTCTGACCGTATGTGTACGGAATTTCTTTATATACTTCTCCGTCAACAAGAAGAGCTGCAACATATTTCTGCGGCTCAAACTGTGCGTCAAATCTCAGATTTTCGGCAGGCGTGGTTTCAGGGATTTTAGGCGACCAGCCTGTGAAAGAATATCCGTCTTTTGAAGGTGACCGCGGAGTAATAAATGCTTCGCCGAAAACATTTTCAACTGTTGTGAAAAGCTTGCCGTCAACGTAAAACTCGGAAGTATAAGTATTCGGCTTTAAAACGGCGTAGCAATTCACGTCACAATCAACCATATTAAACGGTAAATAATAAACAATCGTTAGAACTGAATCCGGAACTGCGTACCATTGCTTTATGGAATACCCTTCAATCGGTTCAACCTCAGGAGCAGTAATCAAGGCGCCCGGTTTTACCGTTTTTTCACTGACAAGTTCATCATTAATATAGAATCTTACAGAGAACAGCGTTTTTTTCCATTTGGCATAAAATTTTCTGCCTAAAGTATTGTCCATAGTCTGAGTATCAATATCTACCAACTGATCCGAATACCAATCTTGCCAGCCGATAAAATCATAACCGTACCTGGACGGTTTATCAGGACTTACAAGCGGAGCGCCAAAGGGAACGCTGTATGCTTTATAACCGTTATCTGCATCTTCACCTGCTTTATCCCAGTAAAACTCAACAGGATAAAGCTCAGATTCATCTGCGGCAGCATAAACGCCTGTCGGCGTAAAACCTAAAAATGCAGTAATAACAAGCATTATCGCAATAGTTTTTCTTATCGTTTTAACCATATTATTACCTCCCATGCTTTTATATTTCTATTTTACTATAATGAAAAGAAAAATGCAACATTTTTCTTGCAAGGCAATATTTATAATTCGCTGATTAAAATTTCAGAAACATCTCCGTTCGGTGAGACTTTTACAGTTTTAACTTCCTGCGGATTGAAATTCAGTTTGAAGCTGATATTCAGCGCCTTGAAATCAACAGTACAATCACACTTCTCCCCTGCTGTTTCAACTATTCTCATTACTATACCTTCTGAATCCTCAGCCTGCTTAACAGCAGCAACCGCTATATTGTCATTGTCAATTTCAATTCCGCTGTACTTTACAGGCAGACTGCCGCTGTGATGAGACTCCTGCTGAACGGTTACGGGCGTATTGAGCAGTTCACTTTCCTTGAAATACAGAGCATTATTTTTACTTTTATGAGGAATGAGTATAATGCTGAATTCCTGCTCGCCTTTATCAATGAAGCGCATCTCGCTGTCACGGCTCTTCTGACCGAAATGATCAAGGTATGCGCAGTTTCTTGCGGCAATCATTCTCAGATCACTGCCGACAGCGCAGAAGCTGTATTTTGAATCATTTATAACCGCAAGTCCTTTACCCGATTCATCGTGAATATCGCACCAGCCGTGGCACGGCTCTTCCTCACCGTTTGCAGGTTTTTCAATAAAGCCGTACGGCATGGAATATACTGCTTTAGGCTTTTTCAGAGATGTATTGAAAGAGAATTTGCACAGGCTGTATTCCTCATTGAAATCAATGATAGTTCTGATGTGCAGTTTTTCCGAATTATTATAAAGCGAATAATATCTTATGAGTGTGGATTTTCCGTAATAAGTCGTTGATTTAATCGTCGCCCTGAGCGGACCTGACTCAATAAGTTTCATTTCGCCGGCGCTGAACTCGCCTTTGTCAATATTAAAATCTGTAACAGCGTGCGCCCATGTATCATTTTCAGAATCGTCACAGACTACGGCTCTGCAGAGCATTCCGCCTGCTAAATCAGTTAAATCTGTCTTGAAAATATATTTTGTAATCGAACCCGTGTCTTCGTCAAATTCAATTTTTACAAGCGAATTCTCAAGAGTTTTGTTATCTGCTTTCAGGTCTGACATAAATTCAGTTTTTGAAGAATTTTCGTCAAGTCTGAATAAATAATAAACGCAGTAGCCGTAAGCCGGTATCTCAGCTTCAAAAAGACATTTGTTGACGTGATTTCCGTCTGTATATGAAGCTCGCACGAGCTGGAAAGGAACGTCGTTTCCGTCAGAATCGCATACTCTCGATACGCATTGAGTGCCGAATGAAGCATAAGTTTTGACGCTGAAAGAATGAGGATTAAACAAAACTATCGGAGCGCCTTCGCCGTCGCGGCACCAGAGTCTGTCCCACATTACGGATGGCTCAGACGTCAAGATATCGGTTGTATGTATTTGCGACGAAATCCGCTGTACTGCAAGCATATTTATTTCAAGCGCAGTCTCCGAAGCAAAGCCGAAAGCGTTGAGTGCATCAGTATAAGCTTCCTTAACAGAACAGCCTGCGAGAATATCATGAAACTGATTAAACATAATCTTTTCCCATGCGGAGAAGATCTTTTTATTATTGTAAGCGGATCCTGTAAGCAGATGCGAAAGAGTATCAAACTTTTCTGCTCTTACAAGCTCGCATTCAGCACGCCTGTTTGCAAGTTTTACTTTAGAATTTGCGCTGTAACAGCCGCTTGCATGATGCTGTAAATCCTCTGATACAACAGGCATTGAAGAGTCTGCGCTTTCAAAATACTCATCAGGGACAGCATATATGTATTCAGTATTTTTAACCAGCTCCTGCGCCTGTTCAAGATGCGCTCTTGCCGGTCCTCCGCCGTGATTGCCTATTCCGTAAAACAGCATCTGAGGCTGAGTTCTGTTTTTATATCTTTCTATCCTCTCTTCTCTCAGATCGTCACAGTACCCGTCGAGGATTCTGAATGCTTTTACGCTGCTGCCGTCAGGCGAAGTCCAGAAATGAAGATTTTCCGAGGGCAATGAAGGTTTTTCCGCTTCTCTGTTGGGACGCATATAAACGTAATTTTCAATCCCCGCTTTTTTAAGAAGCTGAGGCAGGTTTCCGTTATGCCCGAAGGAATCAACGTTATATCCCGTTTTAACCGTTTTGCCGAAATTCTCTTTAAAGAAATTCTGTGAATACAGCAGATGTCTGCAGAAAGCCTCGCCTGACGGAATATTGCAGTCAGGCTGTACCCACATTCCGCCGACTATGCCCCAGCGGCCTTCTCTGATTCTTTGTTTTATCTCTTCAAACATATCCGGGTCGATTTCTTTAACCCATTTATAATAAAAAGCGCATGCGCTTGTAAACTTATAATCAGGATATTCTTTCATTCTGTCAAGCGCAGAACGGAAAGTTGATCGCACAAGCGACATTCCTTCGGGCATACACCACTGCCATACCGGGTCGATATGAGCATTGCCGATTAAATAAAATAATGCCATTTTTGCTCCTCCTTATTAAAAGAAAACTCCGCAAAGTATTGCACGGAATAAGAAAAAATCATACCGATAAAAGCCCTGCGTCAAGAACGAACTGAGAGCCGGTTGCATACCTTGCCTTATCGCTGGCAAGATAAAGAACAAGATTAGCCGTATCTTCGGGCTCAATCCACGGAACAGGCAGAAGATTGCCGGCGCTTGCCTCTGCGATTTCTTCAGGTGTCTTGCCTTCCATTGCGGCAAGTCCGTCATTCATAGGCGTATTAACGCCTGTGGGGTGAATGCTGAGCACTCTGATATTATAAGGGGCAAGCTCTATCGCCCAGGCTTTTGTAAGACCGGTAAGCCCCCATTTTGACGCTGTATAATGCGAAAGTCTGTTGCCGCCGCGAAGCCCCATAACAGATGAATTATTGATGATAACGCCGCTCTTTGCCTCCATCATGAAGGGCACAACTCTGCGTGTTACGATAAACGGCCCTTTAAGGTTGATGTCGATCATAGCGTCCCATTCTTCATCGGTCATTTCATGTATTTTTGCATAGGCGCAGATGCCGGCGTTGTTGAATAAAATATCAATCTTTCCTAACGCCTTGATTGTGCCTTCAACTGCGGCAGTAACCGCTTTATCGTCTCTTACGTCACCGGCAAAAATCTCGCACTTTCTGCCGAGAGCTTCAATTTCAGCTTTCAAGGATTTGAGTTCATCGCTCGTTCCGTAAGCATAAGACGGATATTCAATTTTAACCGCAACGTCAAAAGCGGCAATATCAGCGCCCTCTTTTGCAAGAGCAAGAGCCGTCGCTCTGCCCTGACCGTGAGCGGCGCCTGTTATAAATGCAACTTTATTATCAAAATCAGCCATTGTTATCACTCCTTGTTTTTATCGGCTGTATAATTATATAAAACTTCGTCAAGATCAACCTTTGCAACGGTATTGAAAAGGTTAGTAGCGTACATTATACCTGCAAAAGCGATAATTGTAACTATCTGCTCGTCGGTATAGAACTTTTTAAGTCCGTCATAAATTTCATCAGCAATATTATGAGGATTCTTTGCAATCGCAACGCCTAAATCAACAAGAAGCTGCTCCTGC
This sequence comes from Oscillospiraceae bacterium, assembly GCA_902789095.1. Lineage (GTDB taxonomy): Bacteria > Bacillota > Clostridia > Oscillospirales > Acutalibacteraceae > CAG-488. The sequence continues at coordinate 5,605 of CADAMY010000023.1, forward strand.
TCGCTGAGGTTCAGATTATCAAGATCTTCGCCGTTGTCAATAAGAATTTTTCTGAAAAAAGTGCCGCAGATAAGGCAGTTGTTGCCCGTTGAAATAGCGTAGGAAAAAATTGCAAGCGCTCTTTCGCCGAGTACCGGTACAAGCTCGTCATAAAGAGTGTACCACTCCATATAAGCCTTGAAAGACGGTACGTTGTGAAGAAGCGTTCTCTTCATATTTGTTATCCTGCCGTGTTTTGCTATCTGATCGTCATATTCGTTTCTGACTTCCTGCGAGGAAGTTTCATATTCTGTCATTGGTATGTAGCTCATATATCATCAGTTTCCTTTCAGTTTATAGCGTGATTATATCACGGCAGGAGTATTTTGTCAAACACATATAATTGTGATAGGTTTTTCTTTTTGCTATCTTATTTCTGCGGGTACATAAACATTCATTCCGCTCTGCCCGATTTCTATAATATACAGTTTATCACCTGGATAGAAAAAGCAGTTTAAGCTTTCATGGCTAATTCGCTTCTGCTGAATAGTATTTCCTGAAGCTGTGTTTTCCGCAGTAAAAATAAGATTATGAGCATTAGTGTATTCATCTTCTTTTATAGTACATAAATCCTTGCTTCCGTCACCGTCATAATCATAATTTATGCTGTCGGTATAACCGTTTTTGAATAAATCACCTGAATGTGTAACTTTTACTTCTCCTGTTGAGCCGTCAATGGCGCTTAATGCGGCTATATTTCCGCTTTGATAATCCTGCTTAATATAAATAATTATATTTTCATTTTTAATGTAATCCGTTTTGTAAACAAATCTTACTCCGTTTTCAAGCTTTTCATAATTGCCGATATAATCGGGATACTCATTTTGTGTAAGCTCATTGCTGACTTCAACGGAAACGCCTGCATCTGTAAGCAGAGTAAAATCAATATCCGCATAATCTTTTACTTTTACTGTTCTGCCGATGCTTTTAAGGTATTCTTCCGCTCTGTCTGCACACATTCTGTTCATATAATTGCGGTCATCATCCGATATGCTGATAACTCTGTCCTGATATTCTTTGGGGAAAAGCCGTTTTACGGAATCTTTCAGTAATCCGCCGTCCTGGGTATGGTCTGTATTTTTATAAATATATTCGCTGCCGGAATGGTCAAAAGTCATAACAACTCCGTCGAGGAATCCGCCGTTATCTGTAAAATAACCGTTTATAAAGCAGTAGCTGTTCACTTCTTCTAAAACATACGCCTTGAGTGTTCCGTTATTTTCTTCAGTACCCATAACGATATGACCTTCTGAAATAAACTCCTCATTATAAAATCCGTCTTTATTGCTTTCAAGAATAACGTCTGAGACGGCTTTATCAAGCAAAGGGTCGATATTTTCGTTATATTCCTGTTTTTCAAACGGGTCTGTCAGGAAACAGACCGCCGCAATAATACTTACGATAACAGCCGCAGTTATTATAATCACTGCCGGCTTTTTATAATTAAGAGCATTTTTGATGCGCTGTTTTACTCCCGTTTCACCGAACGCAACAGGACATACCGTAATTATTCGCTTTGACGCACTAAAATCAAGTAAGGTCTGAGAGTAATCGGCAATTTCATCTTCACTCATGGATTTAAGAACCTTTTCATCACACGCAAGTTCAATATCACGGCAGAGCAAATAATAAGCAAACCACAGAACGGGATTGAACCAATATACGCTCAGCAGCACAAATGCTAACGGCTTAATAAGATAATCCCGCCGTCTGATATGCGCCGATTCATGAGCGAGAATATGATTTTTCTGAACATCGGACAAACCCGACGGAATGTAGATTTTAGGCTTAATAATACCGAGGATAAAAGGTGAACTGATATCGTCGCAGATATAAATATTATCCCTGTATTTTACAGACGCTCGCACCTGCCTTATAAGCCTTAAATAGCTGATAACTGCAAAAATGAGCAGTAAAATTGTACCGACGATCCAGATATAGCCGAAAATCCCGGTGATGTTTTTACCATTGTCCGCAGGCACGGTCACTCCCTCGGCATAACGGTCGTCAAGAAAACCGTTTACCGGGGAATCAACCCTTGATATACCGGAGTTTACGTTGAACTGAGGTTCTGTAATAAAGGTATCCGGAATTGTCTGAGCGGACGGAATAAGACTGAACACACTCTGTATGCTGAACGGAAAAATCAGCCTGAGAGCCACAATTCCCCAAAGCAGACAGCGGGTCCATTTCGGCGCCTTTTTGAAAACGAGCCTGAAAACCAGCACCGCCAGAACGACCCAGCTTGCGGTAATACTCATATTAAATACTTTTAAAAATACTTCGCTCATTTTTTACCACCTTTAAAATCATCAATCAGTTTTTGAATTTCGTCCGCTTCCTTTTCGGTAATTTTTTTACCTGACATAAATGCGGCGATAAACTGAGGCAGAGAACCGTTGAACGTATCTTCAACAAATTTTTCGCTTTTAGCTGAATAAAACTGTTCTCGGCTCATAACGGACGAAACGATGCCGTCAACGTTTTTAAAAATCCCCTTCTCGCACAGCTTTCTCAGCACCGTATAAGTTGTCGATTTTTTCCAGTCAAGCTCAGTTCTGCATATCTTTACAAGCTCGCCTGAGCTGACAGGCTCATTTTTCCATACAATTTCCGCAAAAGCGGTCTGCACCTCGCCTAATTCAATTTCAGCCATTATTTTTACTCTCCTCTGCTTCGTATTTTGTAATTATATAATCAGGCTTTTCAGCGCTTTCATCAAGCAGCCATTTATCATTATCATATCTGTAACAGTACGTTCCCGTGTCGCTTGACTGAATCCAGATATTATAACTGTCATTTTCCCAGCATATACCCCAGAAATCCAGCGCTCTTGCAGGAGAAAATGAAAACACCAAACTGTCTCTGCTGTCATATATCGAAACAATAATTCCACGATACATTCTGCTGTTTTCATCATTGTCAACCGTCTGCAAAGCATAATACTTTTTATCAAAGCTGTATGTTTTTTCCGAAGTAAAACTGCCGTAGTTTTCGGATAGTTCATTATTGTAAACATTACTGTTTGCTTTTACACACCCTGATAACAACATTAAAATTAATAAAAGAAATATTGAGCGTCTCATGTTTTCTCCTTTCAGTTTGGTTTATCTTAAATAGACCACATTATTAGTTTATCATAGATAAACCAATTTGTCAACAAAAAAACCGGACTTTTTACAGTCCGGTCAAAATCAGATATTATTGATAAGATAGCCGAGTAAAACGCTCAATGCTTTTTTGTAAAAGTCTGAAATAAATTCAATTACGTTTTTAACTATTTCAAAATAATCCGTTTTTTCTTTATAGTTTTCATTAATCGGCTCAAGGCTGTTTGAATCATAGTCAAAAATCATAAACTGAGTATATCTCTCATCATCAAAAACGGTAAGCTGAACATCGCTGTCCGCAAGCCAAAAGATAAAATCTGTCGTTTCGCCGACGTTATAATCAACGTGGGCCTGATCCTTGATAAACCATGTGTTTTCAGGGTACATACACGTTGAAGCGTCAATCACATTATCATAAGAAAGATGGTTGTGACCGTCAGAAACAGACTGAGTATATCCATGCGGTAAGTTAGTGTCTAAATCGGCGCAAACCGCTCCGCCGGAAGCGTACTTAACGTCAATAAGCAGATCGTTATTCATATCGCTGCTGTGAGAAACAGGCAGACTCTGCATATTGTACTGACATACGATATAAACCGTTACGCCGCCGGCTTTAGCTTCGTCAAGCAGTCTTTTAGTATGCGACTGAACGTTATAAATATATTCGTCGCACCTTTCAATAAGCTTTTGATTTTCACTCTCGTCAAGCATATAAGCTTTAGCGTCTTCATAACGGTATGCAGGTACTAAATCAAGAATTGCCGGCATATTGCCGAAAGTATCTTTCAGAACGCAATCGTAAATTTCATCACTTATATCGTCAAGAATGTTGTTGGCAAAAGCAACAATATTATCGGCAATACCAGTTTTATCAAGAGCATAGGTCAGCGCTTCAAATAAAAATTCACGCAAACCGCCTTTGCCGAGATTTATTATGCGTCTGAAAAGAGCATTTTTTTCAACGTAAAGGTCGCCTGTATACATATCGGCAACAGCCTCAACACCCTGAAACGCAGTTGAGAGAAGCAGAAGGCTTCTTATGGAATCTGAGCCGTATTTATAAATATAAGACATCACGACAGTTCCGCCCATACTGCAGCAGGCAAGATTTACTTCGCCGCAGTTTTTATCCTGCTTAATGCTTTCGATCAGCTCATTTAGCCCGTCAGCATGAGACAGAGGGTCAAGCCTCCAGTCATAATTATAGAAATAAACGTTATCCGCTCCGTAATGCTCGCAGGCGGCGTTGAGTATCCCCTGCTCGTCTTTCACTTCGTTTTCATAAAGTTCGGGATAATTTGCCATTGAAAGCGGGAACTGAGGAGTTGAAATGCTATATACAGAATCGCCGTTATCGTCACATTTCATATATTCGAGCAATCCGTTTACAGAGTCAAGCACTGCACCTGTTAATGCCGCTTTATCTTTATCAACAGCAAATTTTGCAAGCGGTAAAATCAGCTTTTTGCCCATATCAAGATATGAACTGCCGGGCATCGGCCACACTTTCTGCTCGGAATCTGTCCCGTAATCCTTATACAGCGGTAAAACGTTCATACCTGTAACGAGTACGAACGGTACCTGTTCACTCTGAGCCAGAGCGATCAAAGGAATACTGAAAATTATAATTACACTAAGCAAAACGGATATTATCTTTTTCATAATCACTCACCCTTTGTAAGTTTTGCAAAATTTGCCATCAGCTTTTTTGTGCCTGCTTTATCAAAAGCAATTTCAATCAGCGTGTCGTTCGCAACAGGCTGAACGCTGAGCACAACGCCCGTACCGAAAATCTTATGTTTTACAGTATCGCCAATATTGAACTGAACGGTCGGTTTTGCTTTTGCCGCAGAAGAAGACGATGCAGCAGAAAATCCCCTGTTTATCTTTCTGCCTGAGCCGTAGAATCCCGAATCGGAATCCGATTCAAATGATTCTGAGAAATCTCTCCTACGTCCTGCGCCGATAGAAGTAACTCCCGTCTGCTTCAGCAGCTCGTCCGGTATTTCTTTTATAAACCGTGACGGAGCGTTATATGACGTAGAGCCGAACAGCAGTCTGCATCTTGCATTGGTGATAAACAGTTTCTCTTTTGCTCTTGTAATGCCAACGTATGCAAGCCTGCGTTCTTCTTCAATATCGTTAGGATTATATGCAGACTGGTAACCGGGGAATATTCCTTCCTCCATACCGGGTATAAAGACTATCGGGAACTCAAGTCCTTTTGCGGAATGAAGAGTCATCATAGTAACGGTTTCTGCCGAAGCGTTATAGTTGTCAATATCCGTCATAAGAGCAATTTCTTCAAGGAAATCGTTGAGCGTTCCCTCGGGGAAATCATTGCTGAAACGCAGAAGGTTGTTTTTGAGTTCGGCAATGTTTTCCATCCTGTCCTCATAAGAATCTTTATCAAGCGCCAAAGCAAAATAATATCCGCTCTTTTTAAGCAGCATTTCAAGCAGCGCGTCAAGAGTCAGATTTTCAGCTTCTTCAACAGCTTCATTTATAAAAGCTGAAAATTCAAGCATTTTTTTACTCGCGCGTGAAAGAACAGGATAATCGTCGGCATGAGAGATAACTTCAAACAGACTTGTGCCAAGACCTGCCGCAATTTCAGCCGCATGATTAAGCGAGGTGTCGCCGATTCCCCTCTTAGGCTCATTTATAATTCGTCTGAGTCTTACGTCGTCGTTTACGTTATTTATTACGGTAAGGTAAGCAATAGCGTCCTTGATTTCTTTTCTTTCGTAGAATCTGAGTCCGCCGATTATTCTGTAAGGAACGCCGGCTCGTATGAACGCATTTTCTATATTATTTGACTGAGCGTTCATTCTGTAAAGCACTGCAAAATCGTTCCAGCTTCTGCCCGACTCTACCAAAGACGATATCGTGTCCGCAATATATCGAGCTTCCTCGTTTTCATCGTAAGAAGTGTTGAATATTATCTTATCCCCTGCGCCGTTTGAAGTCCAGAGGTTTTTGCCCTTACGCTGAACGTTGTGAGCTATTACTGAGTTTGCGGCGTCAAGAATATTCTGCGTCGAGCGGTAATTCTGCTCAAGTCTTATGACTTTGGCGTTTTCATACTGCTTTTCAAAGCTTAAAATATTCTCGATAGTCGCCCCTCTGAAACGGTAAATACTCTGGTCATCGTCACCGACAACGCATATATTTTTATATTTGCCTGCAAGAAGCGAAGTCAGCTTATACTGAGCATGGTTAGTATCCTGATATTCGTCAACCATAACGTATTTGAACTTATTCTGATAGTAATTTCTGACGTCTTCATTATTTTCAAGAAGCTTTACCGTGAAATAAATAATGTCGTCAAAATCCATAGCATCGGCATTTTTAAGAGATTTCTGATAATGCTTATACGCTTCGCCGATTTTTTTCATTCTGAAATCGCTGCCCGCATTTTCAAGATACTCGTCAGGTGAAATCATCTGATCCTTGGCTCTGCTGATTTCGCTTAAAATAACTTTATGCGAGAGCATTTTATCGTCAATTCCGAGAAGCCTCTGAACCTGCTTCATCACACGCCTTGAATCATCGGTATCGTAAATCGTAAAATGATTTGAAAATCCTATAAATTCGCCGTTGCGCCTCAATATTCGCGCACAGCACGAATGGAATGTGCTCGCCCAGATATCCATAGCTGCGTCGCCGAGCATTCGGGCAAGACGTTCTTTTAATTCGTTCGCCGCTTTATTCGTGAACGTGATAGCAAGAATTTCCCACGGTTTTGCAGCGTCTACGCTCAAAAGATCGTAAACATCAAATAAATCGACGCTGTCATCTTTTAAATATTCCTTTAAAAGGTCAACGTCGATCTGAGTGGGCTCAAATTCACAGTAGTCAGAATTATAAGCGTCGCCGTACTTAATAAGGTTGGCGATTCTGTTTACAAGGACAGTAGTTTTGCCGCTCCCGGCGCCTGCAAGGAGCAGCAGCGGTCCTTTGGTTGTGAATATAGCCTTTTGCTGCATATTATTCATTTTTTGAAATTCTTTTGCTATCACCTTGCGGCGCAGTTCAAGAAATTCATCTTTAATCATATTTTTATCCTTTAATCAAATAGAGATTTCGTGTGCTATTCTGTAAAGATCGATATCAATGCTCTTTTTCATATTAAGAGCTTCAAAAATATCATAATCGACTATTTCCGATTTCTGAGAAGCAACAACACGGTTGCCGATACCCTGGCAGAGAAGTTCAACAGCATAATAACCCATACGGCTTGCCATGACTCTGTCTTTAACGCTGGGAGAACCGCCGCGCTGAACGTGGCCGAGAACGATTGAACGCGATTCGATGCCTGTTTCAAGCTGGATTCTTGTAGCAAGCTCGTCAACGCCGCCGATACCTTCGGCAACAATGATGATAAAATGCATCTTGCCTGTGCGCTGAGTTCTTCTGATTCTTTCGATAACGTCACGCTGGAAATCGTACGGAACTTCGGGAATAAGAATTGATGTTGCACCGCAGGCAATACCAGCGTTAAGAGCAAGATAACCTGCTCTTCTGCCCATAACTTCAACGACAGAACATCTGTCGTGAGACGCAGTAGTATCTCTTATACGGTCAACCATCTGCATAATTGTATTAAGGCAGGTGTCATAACCGATCGTGTAATCACAGCAGGCTATGTCGTTGTCAATAGTTCCGGGTATTCCGATACAGGGAATTCCTCTTAAAGAAAGGTCTCTTGCACCTCTGAACGATCCGTCGCCGCCGATAACGACAAGTCCTTCGATTCCTCTTCTTTTGCAGACTTCTATTGCCTGCTGCATACCCTCTTCACTTCTGAATTTCGGGCTTCTTGCAGAATAAAGAAAAGTACCTCCCCTGTTGATAACGTCAGACACGCTTCTGATATCCATAATTCTCATCTTATCATTCATAAGGCCTTCATAGCCTCTTTCTATTCCGTAAACCTCAAGACCTTTTTCACATCCTGAGCGAACAACGGCTCTGATAGCCGCATTCATTCCCGGAGCGTCGCCTCCGCTTGTAAGTACACCGATCTTTTTCATTTATATTTCTCCTCTCTTAGGAACAAAAAATAGTCGACATTAAATGATATTTTACTACAATAATCAGACATTGTCAATTATTTTAACAAATATTTATACTATCTGACGGCAACATTTTTATCGCCCAGCAGCTTTTTAAGTTCATTGATAAGCGGCTCGTTCGGCGTGATAAATCTGCTTCTGTCCTGAACAGCGTATTTTTTTGTATCATTGAAATAATAATACAGCGGTACGTTCCCTTCAAAAATCGAAAGATACTGTTCGGCTTTTTCGATTCTGCTGTCATTCACACTGTCAAACCTCAGAAACAGTCCTTTTTTGATTTTTTGCAGGCTTTTATTCTCCTGACCGGCGGTCTTTTTTACAGCCGCTGCATTATCGGGATATTCTATATTGTCGCAGATGATTTTTGTATCTTCATCCTCACGAATGCTGACTCTGCCGCTGAAAACCATTATTCTGCCTTCCTGAAGCATGTGTGACAAAGCCATATATATTTTAGGGAATACCAAGAGTTCAACAGATCCGGTAGTATCCTCAACCGTAACGTAAGCCATCGTGGTATCGTTTTTTGTGATTTTCTTTTTGACCGATACTATGATGCCCATTATCCGTATCCTGTCAGAATCCGAATATCCTGATTCTTCATCAGACGAAAAAGCTCCTATCTGAACACAGCCGAGAGCTTTCGCCTTATCCTGATAATCAGCCATAGGATGACCCGACAGGAACATACCGGTTATTTCTCTCTCCATGCTCAGCTTTTCGCTGTGAGAAAAATCATCTGTCAAAGGCAGTTTAGGCTCGCTTTCCGTAAAACCCGATTCACTGCCGAGGTCAAAGAGACCTATCTGACCTTCAACGTTTCTTCTTTTTGAATCGTCGAGTGACGCCAATATCTCGCCCATTCCCAGAAGCATACTGCGTCTGTTTGAGCCGAGCGAATCAAGAGCGCCGCATTTTATAAGGCTTTCAAGAGCTCTTCTGTTAAGCTCCGTGCCGTATACTCTTTTGCAGAAATTATAGAAAGTAGTGTATCTGCCCATACTCCGTTCAGCAATTATTTTACCGATAAGACCTCTGCCTATATTTTTGACAGCAAGCAGACCAAAACGGATATTGCCTCCGCTTACGGCAAAACCTTCCATACTTTCATTTACATCGGGCGGCAGAACACGGATATTCAGACGTGAACATTCGTTGGTATAAGCTGAAATTTTATTTGCATTGTCAAGCACGCTGCTCAAAAGCGCCGCCATAAACTCGCACGGATAATGACATTTAAGGTAAGCCGTATAGTATACAATATAAGAATATGCGGCGGCGTGACTTTTGTTAAAAGCGTATGAAGCAAACGATGACATATCGTCAAAAATACCGTTTGCATCAACCTCGCTGATATTGTTTTTTATACAGCCGTCAACAAAAGCTTCCCTTTCCTTTTCCATTACGTCGTGCTTCTTTTTTGACATTGCACGGCGCACAATATCCGCATGACCAAACGAATAGCCCGCAAGAGTCCTGAAAATCTGCATTATCTGCTCCTGATAGACCATGCATCCGTTTGTAACGTCAAGAATCGGTCTTAGCATTTCTGTTTTATATTTAATATCCTCAGGATGATGACGGTTATGTATATATGTGTCAATAGAATCCATAGGACCTGGTCTGTAAAGAGAAAGAACGGCTATGATATCTTCGATATTTTCCGGCACAAGTCCCGTCAGCACGCTTTTCATTCCAGCCGATTCAAGCTGGAATACGCCGTCAGTCATTCCCTTTGAAATCATTTCAAAGGTCGCCTTATCATTCATCGGGACTTTTTCAATTTCGAAATCAGCATTTTTCTGCCGTATCATTTTAACGGCGTCTGAAATAACCGTAAGAGTTCTCAGACCTAAAAAGTCAATTTTGAGAAGACCAAGCTCTTCAAGCGTAGTCATTGTGTACTGCGTTACGGGAACGTTATCATTAAGAGAGAGAGGAACATAGCTTGAAACCGGATCTTTAGTAATGACCACACCTGCGGCGTGAGTTGAAGTATGTCTCGGCATACCTTCAACTTTACGAGCGGTATCAATAAGCTCCTTTATCTCATCTGAAGATTCATACAGCGCTTTAAAATCCTGGCTTTTCTTCATTGCGGAATCAAGCGTGATATTAAGCTCCCTGGGTACCGCTTTTGAAACTGTATCGGTCACGTTATAAGGAATACCGAGCGCTCTGCCGACGTCCTTGATTGCGGCTTTTGCGGCAAGTGTACCGAACGTTACTATCTGAGCAACATGATCCTCACCGTATTTATTTATAACGTAATCTATGACCTCGCCGCGTCTTTCGTAGCAGAAGTCAACGTCAATATCGGGCATACTTACCCTTTCGGGATTCAAAAAACGCTCAAACATAAGATTGTATCTTAGCGGATCGATCCCCGTGATTCCGAGACAGTAAGCGCAGATGCTTCCCGCGCCCGATCCTCTTCCCGGACCTACGGGAATGTTTTTGCTTTTTGCATAATTTATAAAATCGCTGACTATAAGAAAATAATCAACGTATCCCATTCTTTTAATTACGGCAAGCTCATAGTCAAGCCGCTCTTTTATTTGATGATTGCAGTCGGCACCGTATCTTTCTTCAAGCCCCTCGATACACTTCATTTTAAGATACTCGAAGTGATCCATATTGTCAGGCACGTCAAAATTCGGCAGTTTAGTCTCGCCGAATTCAAACTCAACGCTGCATTTATCGGCTATTAACTGAGTGTTGTCAATCGCCTCGGGAATATGGCTGAAAAGCGCGCGCATTTCATCTTCACTTTTAAGATAAAATTCGTCGGTTTTAAAATCGAATCCCGTTTCTTCATCAATCGTCTTGTTGGTCTGGATACATATCAGAACTTTCTGTATGCGGCTGTCCTCTTTATTTATATAATGAACGTCATTTGTAGCCACAAGAGGAATGCCGGTTTCCTGAGAAAGCCTGATGAGCTGTGGTTCAATGGCGAGCTGTTCTTTCAGTCCGTGATTCTGAACTTCAAGATAATAATTACCCTCACCGAAAACTTCTTTATACCAAAGCGCAGTTTTTAACGCCTGATCGTAGTCGTTTCGTTCAAGCGCTTTAGGCACTTCACCTGCAAGGCAGGCAGACAGAGCGATCAATCCTTCATGATATTTTTCAAGAAGCTCCTTATCGACTCTAGGCTTTGTATAAAATCCGCTTGTCCACGATTCCGAAACCATTCTTGTGAGATTGCGGTAACCTTCATTATTTTTACATAACAAAACAAGGTGATGCCGTTCACTGTCGAGCGCATGAACTTTATCAAACCTTGTTCTTGCGGCAACATAGACCTCACAGCCTATTATAGGTCTGATGCCTTTTGCCTTAGCTTTTTTATAGAATTCAACTGCTCCGTACATTACCCCGTGATCGGTAATTGCAAGCGAAGTCTGACCGAGCTCGCAGGCACGGTCAATAAGATTATCAAGCCGGCAGGCGCCGTCAAGGAGACTGTATTCGGTATGTAAATGTAAATGAGTAAAGCCTCCCAAATTGATCAACCTGCCTTTGTATTTCTATTTTTTAAGACTTTCCGCCATTTCAATAAGTTTATCAAGCCGGTGTTTTACTCCCGAACGTGAAATCGGCTCGGAAAGGGATTCACTGAGCTGTTTTAACGACATATCGGGGTTTTCCATTCTTAGCTGGGCAAGCTCTTTATACTCAGGATCAAGAGAATCAAGTCCCTGCTTTCTTATAATAAGATCTATCGCCTCAACCTGCTTCAGCCCTGCTTTAACAGAACGCTCAATATTTGCACATTCAAAATTTATCTTACGGTTTACCCGGTTTCTTACGTCCTTTTCTACCTTGATGTTCATAATTTCAAGCGACGATAACTGCGCTCCCATGAACGTCAGCATATCCTCAATGCTTTCGCTGTCTTTGATATAAACAACATGACTCCCTTTTCTGAGGGTCTGTTTAACGCTCAGATCAGAGTCATCTATCAGCTTGCAGAAATCCTGAGAAAGCTTCATAAAAGGAATTATAAATTCCAGATGATAGTTCCTCTGCGGGTCGGTAACAGTTCCGCAGGACAAAAATGCGCCTCTGAGAAACGCTCCGTGGCAGCAGTCCGCATTCGCAAGATTTGCCCTGTTGATTCTGAGATTCAGTTGACGCTCCGAATGACCGAATAAAGAATAAATCTTCTGAATTAAGGATTTGTCGGTTATTTCGACCTGATATTTTTGTTTGTTCTTAACAACGGAGCATACGTCGCTCTTCAAACAGTAATTCACAAGATCGCAGATATGTTCAGCCGCAAACTCATATTCGCTCGAAAACTTGATCATTCTCGGAGAAAATGATTTACCCAAAAGAAGCGCACCGTAGCACTCGGCTAATTTACAGCAATCCTGCGTATCAGCCGAGAAGCGGCATAATTCACTTTTTACATCTCCCGAAAATGACATAATTTTACCTTCCGATTAAATTTATTTGGAAATATCTCTGTGGCTTATATTTACGTTAAGTCCGTTATTATTAAGGTGTTCATTCATAAGCTCGGCAAAGCATACTGACCTGTGTTTGCCGCCTGTA
>CADAMY010000024.1 GCA_902789095.1 Oscillospiraceae bacterium
ATATATAATATAACAAAACCGACATAAAATCCAGTCCTTTTTTAATTTCTGTAAATTAATTAAGAAAACTATTGACATTTTATCGCATTATCGCTATAATGTAGTAGCTCGCTAAAGTGAAGCGGGCTTAAATCTATCAATCAGAGAGGTTATAATTATGAAAAAGAAAATAGCTCTTATTATGGCTGTAATTCTTCTTGTCACATCAATGTTTGCGCTTGCAGGATGCGGCAAAAAGGATGAAAACTCAAACAACACAAATTCCGCTGAGGCTTCCGACCTGAGCTACATCAAGGAAAAAGGCACGCTCGTTGTAGGCGTTACCGACTTTGAGCCTATGGACTATAAGGACAAAGACGGCAAATGGATAGGCTTTGACGCTGATATGGCAACACAGTTTGCAGAGAGTCTCGGCGTTAAAGTTGAAATCAAAGAGATCAACTGGGACAATAAAGTTTCTGAGCTCAACAGCAAAACGATTGACTGCGTATGGAACGGCATGACCCTCAATGACGAAGTTCTCGCCGCTATGGAATGCTCAAACGCATACTGCAACAACGCTCAGGTTACCGTTCTTAAAAAAGCTGACCTTGAAAAATATAAGACTGCGGCTGACTGCAAAGAGCTTTCTTTTGCGGTAGAGAGCGGCTCAGCAGGTGAAAAGCAGGCTCAGGAAGCAGGCTTTAAAACTGTTCCTGTCGGCAAACAGTCCGACACTTTGATGGAAGTTAAAGCAGGCACAAGCGATGCGGCTATCATCGACAAGCTCATGGCTCTTACAATGACCGGCGAAGGCACAAACTATGCTGATCTTTCATACGGATTTGACCTCAACTCCGAAGAATACGGCGTAGGTTTCCGCAAGGGCAGCGATCTTGCAGGCGAGCTCAATAAGTTCTTTGACGCTTGCAGAGCTGACGGCACAATGAAGCAGGTAGCAGAGCAGTACAAAATCGCAGACGCTATTATTCTTTAATTCCTGTTTAATTAAATTAAAACGGCAGAGGCAGTCATTCGGCTGTCTCTGCATTGATGTTAAAGGTTAGATTTTTATGATGAGTTTCTCACAACAGTTTCCGATAGTTCTCAATGCGCTGAACGTCGGATTTTTGCAGACTTTAAAGCTTTTTATAGTAACGCTGCTCGGTGCGCTCCCGCTCGGCCTTATTATTTCTTTCGGCTCAATGTCAAAGTTCAAGCCGCTGAGTAAGCTCGTTAAGACGATAGTATGGATCATAAGAGGTTCGCCGCTTATGATTCAGCTCATAATCGTTTTTTATATGCCGGGTATAGTTTTCGGCAACCCGATATGGGGCGGCGGCGAAACGGGCAGATTTGCTGCGGCGGCTGTTGCGTTTATAATCAACTACGCATGCTATTTTTCGGAAATATACAGAGGCGGCATTGAGGGCGTACCCTACGGCCAGCAGGAAGCAGGCGAAGTTCTCGGCCTTACAAAATCCCAGATTTTCTTTAAGATCAAGCTTCTTCAGGTTATAAAAAGAATAGTGCCGCCGATGAGCAACGAAATAATCACGCTCGTCAAGGACACTTCGCTTGCGAGAATCATCGCTTTGCAGGAAGTTATCTGGGCAGGCGAATCATTCTTAAAAGGCTCTCACGGCATTGCAGGTCAGATATGGCCGCTGTTTTTCACGGCTGTTTACTACCTGCTGTTCAACGGACTGCTGACGATTCTTTTCGGCAAGCTTGAAAAGAAATTAGATTATTACAGAGGTTAACGCCATGGCTATACTTGAAATTAAAAATCTTCATAAACGCTTCGGCAATAACGAAGTTCTTAAAGGTATTGACCTGACGCTTGAAAAAGGCAATGTGCTCGTAATAATCGGATCGTCAGGCGGAGGAAAGACTACTCTGCTTCGCTGTATCAATTTTCTCGAAAAGCCTGATAAAGGCACGATCTCGGTAAACGGAAAAACTGTTTTTGACTCTGATGATCCGTCAACGACCGTTTATAAAAACATCAGAAAAAACCGTCTGCATTTCGGGCTTGTTTTTCAGCAGTTCAATCTTTTTCCGCATTACTCGGTTCTGAACAATATTATGCTCGCTCCGAAGCTCGCTTTAAAAGCGGAGATGAAAGAGTACAAGAAGCAAAACGGCGCTTCTGCGGCAAAAGCCGAAAAAGCGCGCAGATTAAAAGCCATTGAGGAAAACGCAAAAAATCTGCTTGAGCAGGTAGGCCTCAGCGAAAAAGCCGCCGCTTATCCGTTTGAACTTTCAGGCGGTCAGCAGCAGCGTGTCGCCATAGCAAGGGCTCTCGCTCTTGAGCCGGATATTTTATGTTTTGACGAGCCGACGTCAGCGCTCGACCCGGAGCTTGTAGGCGAGGTGTTAAGAGTGCTCAAAGAGCTTGCGAAAAGCGGCAAAACGATGATAGTCGTCACTCACGAAATGCGCTTTGCAAAGGAAGTTGCCGACAGAGTAATATTCGTTAACGAAGGCACCATTGCTGAAGACGGCACTCCCGAACAGGTTTTTGATAATCCGCAGAAGGAGCGCACAAAACAATTCCTTCAAAGTATATTATAATAACAAAAATTAAGCCTGAGAGTTTATAATGCTCTCAGGCTTAAAATTTATCTTACAACTATATTTACAAGTCTGCCTTTAACGTAAATTTCTTTTACTATCGTTTTGCCGTCGATTGCTTCGGCGATTTTGTCGTCCTGCTTTGCAAGAGCGATAACGTCAGCCTGCTCCATATCGGCGGGAATCATGATCTTTGAACGGACTTTGCCGTTGATCTGCGCTACGATCTCAATTTCATCGTCTACGCACTTTGCTTCGTCATAATCTACCCAGCTTCCGTTTGCAAGCATTCCGCCGAAATTATGCTGAGCCCAGATTTCCTCGGTAACGTGAGGCGCAAACGGATTAAGAAGCGTTACGAAAGTTTTAAGCTCCGCAGTATTAACAGTACCCTTATCATAAATCTTATTGAGCAGAGTCATAAGAGCGGCGATAGCCGTATTGAATTTCATATTTTCAATATCTTCGCTGACCTTCTTTATCGTCTTGTGGAAATCGCTCTCAAGCTCTTTTGAATAGCTGTCGCCTTCAACGAGAATATCCTGAAGCGCCCATACTCTGTCGATAAATCTCTTACAGCCTTTAACGGATGATTTTGACCATGGAGCCGCTTTTTCATAATCGCCCATAAACAGAACGTAAGTACGAAGTACATCTGCGCCAAGCTCGTCAACAACCTCGTTCGGGTCAACTACGTTGCCCTTTGATTTGCTCATCTTGTCGCCGTCAGGACCGAGAATAAGTCCCTGAGCCGTTCTCTTTGCGTACGGCTCGTCGTTCGGTACAACGCCGAGGTCATAAAGGAATTTATGCCAGAAGCGGGAATAAATCATATGGCGTGTAACGTGCTCCATACCGCCGTTATACCAGTCTACCTGACCCCAGTATTTAAGCTTTTCGCTGTCGGCAAGAGCTTTATCGTTATGCGGATCCATATATCTTAAGAAATACCATGAAGATCCTGCCCACTGAGGCATTGTATCGGTCTCTCTTTTAGCGTCGCCGCCGCATTTCGGGCATTTGCAGTTTACAAATGAATCTATCTTTGCAAGCGGGCTTTCGCCGTCTGAGCCGGGCTCAAAGTTTTCTACCGCAGGCAGTTTAAGAGGAAGCTCGTCATAAGGCACGGCAACCATACCGCATTCGGGACAGTGAACTATCGGGATAGGCTCGCCCCAGTAACGCTGACGGTTGAACGCCCAGTCTTTCATCTTGTACTGAACGCCTTTTTCGCCGATGCCTCTGTCTTCAAGGAATTCGACCATTTTATCAATAGCTTCCTGTTTAGTCTTTATACCGTTGAGGAAATCGGAATTAACAAGCTCGCCTTCGCCTGCGTATGCGGCCTCTTCAATGTTGCCGCCCTTGATGACCTCTATAATATCAATGCCGAATTTGCGGGCAAAATCCCAGTCACGCTCATCATGAGCCGGAACAGCCATAATTGCGCCTGTGCCGTATCCCATCATAACGTAGTCCGAAATATATATCGGTATCTCCTTGCCGTTTACGGGGTTGATTCCCGAAATTCCGTCAAGTCTTACGCCTGTCTTATCCTTAACAAGCTGTGTTCTTTCAAACTCGGTCTTTTTGGCGCATTCTTTTCTGTAAGCCGCAACGTCGTCCATATTTGCGATCCTGTCGGCATATTTGTCGATCATCGGATGCTCGGGAGCCATGACCATAAACGTTACGCCGAAAAGAGTGTCGGGTCTGGTTGTGTAAACACGCAGCTTTTCATTGTCGGAGCCTTTAACGTCAAAGTCAACAAAAGCGCCTGTTGATTTGCCTATCCAGTTTCTCTGCTGAAGTTTGACATTCGGCAGGTAATCCACCCTGTCAAGACCTTCAAGGAGCCTGTCGGCATATTTTGTGATGCGAAGATACCAAACGTCTTTTGACTTCTGAACTATATCGCTGTGGCAGATGTCGCATTTGCCGCCCTGGGAATCTTCATTAGAAAGCACGACCTTACAGGAAGGGCAGTAGTTTACAAGTGTTTTATCTCTGAAAGCCAGTCCTTTTTCAAACATCTTCAGGAAAATCCACTGAGTCCACTTATAGTAGTCCTCCTGAGTGGTGTCTATAACTCTGTTCCAGTCAAAAGAAAAGCCTACTCTTTTGAGCTGTGAAGAGAATTTTTCGATATTCATATCCGTAACCTTGCGGGGATGAATACCTGTTTTGATAGCATAATTCTCCGTCGGAAGTCCGTAAGCGTCAAAGCCTATCGGGAACAGAACGTTATAGCCCTGCATCCTTCTTTTTCTTGAAACTACCTCAAGCCCCGAATATGCTTTGATGTGGCCGACGTGCATACCTGCTCCGCTCGGATACGGAAATTCCACAAGAGCATAGAACTTCGGCTTATCGGAAAAATCGACTGCGTTGAACACGCCTTCGTCTTCCCATTTTTTCTGCCATTTTGATTCTGTTGATTTAAAATCGTAACCCATTTTTATCACCTGTTTTGCACTTAGTTTTCTGTAATAAGAGCGGAAATGTCAACTTCCTCGCCGTCTGCCCAGAGCTTTTCAAGATTATAATACTCTCTGGTTTCGGGCGTAAAGATATGAATGATGACACAGCCGTAATCAAGCAGATACCAGCCTGTTGCTTTACCTTCAATATGAAGCGGCTCAACGCCGAGCTTTGTAAGTCCGTCCTCAACCTCGTCGGCAAGGGAGCGAACGTGAGTATTTGAATTACCGTTTACTATTACAAAAAAATCTGCGACAACGGTAACTTCCGTAGTGGCTATAAGGCGGATATCCTCGCCCATTTTTTCGTCAAGAATTTTTACTGCAGCTTCAGCTATTTCTCTGGGTGTCATAAGTTTCATCCTTTCCTTTAAGTATAAGTTCATTATACAGTTCAAGACTGTCTTTATGGACAGTCTGCCCTTTTCTTATTAAATCCGGAATCGTGTACCGAAGAGCGTATAGCATTGCGCTCTCAAGGCTCTGAACACACAGCGCCCGCATAACGTTCACGTCGCTGTAATCCCTTTCGGCAGACACAAAATCCGCAATATAAATTATTTTTTCAATAAGGCTCATACCCGCCCTGCCCGTCGTATGATAACGCACGGCAGAATAAATATCCTCATCGTCAATTTTAAGTATGTGCTTTATATATTCGGCTCCGCTCATTGCGTGCCATAATTTTTTGTTGTGCATTTCGTCTGGCGAAAGAGTTATTCCGGCAAGGCGGAAAAGTTCAAGATGCTCCTCGTCAGGCGCGTTTTTCGTTATATCGTGAAGCAGTCCCGCTCGAAAGCATTTTTCCTTATCCGCGCCGTAAATTTCCGCAAGTTCTGCGGCGCTTTCGGCTACGTTTAAACTGTGAATATATCTGCTCTCTTTAAGCCGTGAACGCAGCAGCTCTTTTATTTTTTCATCTGAAATGCCTCTCAAGTGTATAGTCCTCTCTCTTTAATATACTCCGCAACTTTTGCGGGAAGCATACTCGTATCTTTTGAATTGCGGATTTCGGTTGAGCTGATATCTATCGGATCAAATTCAAGAACGGTGAATTTATCTTTACATTCCGCAAAATATTTTTTTACATAATTTCTGAGCTTTTCTGTTTCGTCCTCATGCCTTGAAACGGCGCATATATCGGCAAACTCCAGAATTTTCTCCGGCTCCCTCCACTGATGAAAGGACAAAAGCATATCCGAGCCCATTATAAAATAAAGCTTGTCGTCGGGATATGATTCTTTTAACTGAGCGAGCGTTTCAACCGTGTAGCTTTTGCCGTCCCGTTTAAGTTCGACATCGCTGACAACAATATTTTTTTCATCAAAACACAGCCGGCACATATTGAGCCTGTCTTCATCGTCAGCGAGCATACGCGCCTCTTTATGAGGCGGAATATGCGTCGGAACAATAATCAGTAAATCCAACGAAAGCCTGCCCGGTATTTCCAGGGCAAGCTTTTTATGTCCGTTGTGGGGAGGGTTGAACGTTCCTCCGAATACACCGATACGCATTATTTGATGTTGATCTTTTTGCTCATGATGTAGTGCGTAGCAACAAAGATTCCGGCGCCGAGAATGAAGTATACAAACAATTCGCCGATGTCGATTCCGTTGTTGTTGAGCAGAAGCGACTGATATTCAAAATTATCTGTTACCAGCTTGATTTTATCATCAACAAAGAATATCGAAAATACAAGTCTCTCGTTTATAAATTCGGCAAGCTTAACGGTAACAACCGCAATAGGTATAAACAATACTATCGTCCAAAGTACGCTTCTCTTCTGGAAAAGTCTTGTGTTTGCAAGCGTGCTTGTGAAGAAAATCGTAACGGTAAAGAAAGCAAACTCTACAAAAAATACTATTATTTTTGCAACTACCGAGGCAACAAAGCTGGAAATTTTAACTGTTGAAAACTGCGAGATAAGTCCCATTATCGTGTCGTAATTTTCGCCGAGGACTTCCTCTTTGAGTACGACGACCGTAACCCACATACTGCCGAAAAGAGCGGCAAGAGCGATTACAAACCAGATCGTTGAAACCAAAACTTTTGATAAAAGAATCTTCCAGCTTTTTACGGGAAGAGTAAACGTAAGATATCCTCTTTCGCCGTAAAGGGATTTATGGAAATCCGTTAAAACAACGACTGCCGTAAGAATAAACATACACATTGAAACGAGCAGAAGAGCCGCAACGCCGAGAGCTTCGCCAACTGCCATTTCTTCGCCTTTTTTAAGATAATGAGAGCCGAGCGTAACGGCGGTAATTCCCGCAACGATCAGATAAATTACGCCCATGATTCTGCCTGTGGAAATAAAGTCATGCTTCAGAACCTTAGAAAACATTGCGGAACACCTCCTTGAACAAATCTTCAACCGTCATATTGTGATCAATTACGTTCTTAACGTCGGTATCAACCTCAAGCTCGCCGCCTTTTATCATCAATACTCTGTCAAGAATACCCTCGATATCATAGATCAGATGAGTTGAAAGAAGAATTGACGAATTTTCAAAACGGTTTTTCATTATTGTTTCCATAATAAAATCGCGCGCAACGGGGTCAACGCCGCCAAGCGGCTCGTCAAGGATATACAGCTTCGCTTCTCTGCTCATTACAAGAAGGAGCTGAACTTTTTCCTGCATACCTTTTGACATAGTCTTGATTTTCTGATTTTCGGGCAGGTCAAAAGCCTTGAGCATTGAATACGCTTTTTCCTTATTGAAATTCTCATAAAAATCTGCCATATATTTTATAGCGGATTTCGGAGTCATCCATGCAGGAAGATAGTTCTTTTCAGGCAGGTAGGCAATAGCCTTTTTTGATTCAACGCCGGGGTGTTCGCCTTCTATGAGGATCTCACCCTCGTAGTCGTTGAT
Source organism: Oscillospiraceae bacterium (assembly GCA_902789095.1). Classification (GTDB taxonomy): domain Bacteria; phylum Bacillota; class Clostridia; order Oscillospirales; family Acutalibacteraceae; genus CAG-488. The sequence continues at coordinate 7,913 of CADAMY010000024.1, forward strand.
AAGACCTACGATTGATTTGATCATTGACGTTTTTCCGCAGCCGTTAGGACCAAGCAGACCGACGATCATTCCGGGATTGATTTTAAAATTTATCCCGTTTAAAACCTGGTGATCGCCGTAGCTTTTTTTCAGGTTCTTAACCTGTAATAAAGCATTTCCCATTTTATTATACCTCCAGTTAAAAGGGTTTTATACCATCAGTCGTCCTGAGCGATCTCTTCTATAACTTCGTCTGAGATCGTCTGAGTTTCGCCGTGTTTTACCTGGGTCATGCAAAGCATCGCAAGAGCAAAGCAAACCGGCGCATATATAAACAGTGACCAGTAATTCGTATTTCCGTCTGCTGTAAATTTCTTAGTAACGTCAAACATTCCGCCGACGAGAACAGGTCCCACGATTGAAGCGGAGAACGTCGCCGTATAATAATAACCTGTAAACGTACCAAGTCTGTCAGGTCCGCCGATTTCAAGCACGAGAGGCAAAGTATTTATAGTTACAAAAGCTATAAGAGCGCCGCCGCATACGATTGCAACATAGAGCAGAAACTGAAGCTTTGTACCCGCATAAAGCAGGAACAGCGCAAGAACGCCTGCCCAGCCGCTCATAATAGTTCTCTTTCTTCCGAAACGTCTGCCGAGTTTGCCGGCAGGGATAGCGCCTATTGCAGTAGCCGCAGCAAACAGAGCTATGATAAGCGAAGCGTTTGATTCCGTGAAATCAAGCTCGTATTTTGCAAACGTAGTGAAATAAGTCTGGATTGAATCCGTAGCGTTTGAATTGAAGAAAAGAGCTACGAGCATGAATATAAGGCTCTTGAGTTCACCTTTTGAAAGACCTGTGCTTTTAAGTCCGCCCTTGCCTTCTTTCTTGGCTTTATCCTTTTTGAACTCAGCTTCTCTTGTTATGATTTCCGCCTTTGAGATTCTGTTGTCAGGCTCTTTCACAAGAAAAACAACGACCATAAGGCAGATTATCATAATAACTGCGCCGAAAATGAAGACGTTGTTTCTGATAACGGCTTCGCTTGTGCCTTTGGGCATAATGAATGTGATTATCTTACCGGCAACAGTTCCGAGGACTACGCCGACGCCGCCCATGATATTGATAACGGCGTTGCCTTCGCTTCTCAGCTCAGACGGTACAAAGTCCGGCATCATTGCCACAACAGGCGAGCGCCAGGTGGACATTATGAAATTAAAAACGATAACATCAAGCATAAGGATACCGATGATGTGGATTCTCGGAATGAAAATAAAGAACAGAGCGCAAAGCGGTATGCCGATCATAAGGAACGGGGTGCGCTTGCCGAATCTTGTATGCGTTCTGTCGGAAATCCTGCCGAAAAGAGGCTGGAACACAACGCCGAAGATATTATCAATAACCATAATAATACCTACTGCCAAACCTGCCCATTTCAGATTCTGAATGGTCTCGTTTTCTTTTAAAATAAGCGGAACATACGCATTGTAGATGATCCATGCGATCTGAACCGACATAAAGCCGAAACCTATCAATATAGTCTTGCCGTAATTAAGGCGGGCTTTTTTTATTTTTTCAGCCATAAAGTTACAATCCTTTCAAAAACGGTATTTTACGCCATTAAGACACTTTATTATATCATCAATTACGCATTTTGCAAATACTTTTTAAACATTTTCTTCGGATTGTTCTTTCTTTTTGTCAATAATTTTTTTGATAATGATATATGCCGCAGCGCAGGGGATAATAATAATCACTGCGGTTATGATGTATTTCATCGGGATAAGATTGTAGAATCTGTCGCCGACAATGGTAAGAACGATTACCCTCGGCAGTATTCCGAGCAGCGAAAAAATAAAATACGGCAGAAATTTAAAATCAAAAGCGCCCATAAAAAGCGATGAGAAATCTATCGGCAGACCTGTTATTCTTATTGTAAAAATCATAAGATTCTGACTTTTTGATTTCATATTAAGCAGCTTTTCGCCTGCTTTGATTTTGCTTAATTTTTTAGTTACCGCATCTTTTCCCAGAATTTTGCCCATAATATAGGTTGCGGTGATTTCAAGCATTATGCCGACGCAGTTCACTATAAGCGCTGTGGGTGTGTCAAACGCCATGCCGACGGCAATATAAATCAGCGAAGCCGGGACTACAAACACGACTGATTTGAGCAGATATACTCCCAGAACCGTGAAAGCCGCCGCCGTGACGGAATCCGCGCCGCAGATAAGCGCTCTTACGTCAAGATTTGATAACGTATCGTAATTTATAATAATTGCCGCTGTCAGCCCGAGCGCAAACAAGATTTTGAGAATATCGGGAAGCTTCTGTTTCATAAGATCTCTCCTTGCTGTTATGTTATTACAGTATACCCTTAAAAGAAATCAAATTCAACAGCCTGACGTTATTTTCTGAAGAATTGTTTGAACTCATTGTTAATTTTTTGTTCTTTTGGTTGACTTTATCATAAAGTTATGTCAAAATATATATTCAAGTGTGAACTTTTTGTAAAAGAGGATAAACTATGTTCAATAATCTTAAATGGTCAGCAGGCAATTTAATACTGGATCGTGTGCTGAAATATATCGACAAGGATCCGCGCGGCAATCTTTCTAAGCTTATTCTGAAAGCGGCAAAGATTGGCGGCAAGGTATACCCTGAAGAGAATTTCATCAAAGCCGGCAGGATCGTAAAAGACGAAAACAACGTATGGAGCAGGTTCGCGCTTAATCTTCTGAGTGATATTGACAGAGAATATCTCAAAAAGTTTTTCCTCTCGTTCGCCATAGGCACGGGTATGGGCGGCACCAAAACCGCTCGTGAGAGCAGAGAGAAATATAAGTGCAACATACCGTGGATAATCCTTATGGATCCGACGAGCGCCTGCAACAAAAACTGCAAGGGCTGCTGGTCGGCGGAATACGGTCACAGGCTGAATCTCAGCTTCGACGAAATGAACGGAGTTATAAATCAGGCTGTGAGCCTCGGAACCCATTTTTATATGTTTACAGGCGGCGAGCCGCTTATAAGAAAAGACGATATAATAAAACTCTGCGAGGAGCACAGGGACTGCACCTTCCTCGCCTATACAAACGCCACTCTTGTTGACCAGAAATTCTGTGACGAGATGAAGCGAGTCGGCAATATCTCCCTTGCGATAAGCGTTGAAGGCACGGAGCAGAGCAACGACGCCCGCCGGGGCGAAGGCAGCTACAAAGAAGCCGTTAAAGCTATGGAACTGCTCAAAAAGAACGGTCTTCTTTTCGGTATTTCCGTCTGCTACACGAGCGCAAACCTCGATTTTGTTACGAGCGACGAATTCCTTGACAAAATGATAGCTTACGGCGTAAAATTTGCGCTTTACTTCAACTATATGCCTCTGGGCAGCGGAGCAGACGTAAACCTTATTCCGTCGCCTGAGCAGAGAAAATTTATGTATTCCTGGCTTCGCAGGGTAAGAAACGGCAAAACAGGCAAGCCCTTGTTTGTAATGGACTTTCAGGATGACGGCGAATACGTCGGCGGATGTATCGCAGGCGGCAGAAGGTATTTTCACATCAATTCAAACGGCGATATCGAGCCGTGCGTATTCATTCATTATTCTGATTCAAATATACGCACCCACACCTTGCTTGAGGCTCTCAAGAATCCGCTGTTCACGGCTTATTATCACAATCAGCCGTTTAACGAAAATCATCTGCGTCCCTGCCCGATGCTTGAAAACCCCGACTGTTTAAGGCATATCATCAGCGAAACAGGCGCAAAGTCAACCGACCTTATAACTCAGGAAGACGTTGAGACTCTTTGCTCAAAATGCGATAAATTCGCTGAGCACTGGGAGCCTGTTGCCGACGAAATATGGAACAGCACTACCCATCCGAAACCGAAAACACAGTATTATAAAGAACTCGAAAAAGATTAAAATAATCATTGACAAATCATAAAGCAGTGATATAATCTAATCGAAAACAAAACACAGGGGTGCCGAAAGGCTGAGATCATACCCTTTAACCTGATGCGGGTAATGCCGCCGTAGGGAGGACATATCGTAACTTTGCCCCTGTACAGTCGTATAGGGGTATTTTGTTTTTTTATCTCCGAATACAAATGTCAAAAATTGCAGTTTCGATATGGAGGAAAACAATATGATCAACAGAATTATCAGTTTTTTCCTGACGGCAGTTACCGTCGTATGCGTTACTTTCAATTTTTACCGACCGGCGAAATCAGCAGAATTTAAATCCGATTATACGGCAGGTGAAAGAAATATGGAAAAATATTGCGGAGTTTATTCCTGCGTCGGCGACTGCGGCGGTGTACCAACCTTGTTTGTAAACGGAAAGCCGTATCCGGCAGCGGCTTATATGACTTATCTTGAAGAGTACAACAACTATACTCAGTTTGCAGACGCAGGCTACGAGCTGTTTTCCGTGCCCGTTCTTTTTGCAGGCAGATGGATAAGCAGCACGGAGCTTTTCAAACCGTTCCATTCAGGTATATTCGATAAAAAAGGCGAGCCTGATTTTTCCACGCTCGATTCTTCGGTAAAAAGAATTCTTGACGCCTGCCCCGAAGCTTACATTTTTCCCAGAGTAAACGTTTCAATGCCTTACTGGTGGATAGAAGAAAATCCCGACTGCCTTGACGGCACGGGAAAAAGAGAGTCGCTGTTTTCACCGGAATTTCGTGAAACTGCCGCCCGAATGCTTCGGCAGACGATAGATCACGTTAACAAAAGCGATTACGCCTCTCATATTGTCGGCTATCAGATAGCCGGAGGGAACACCGAAGAGTGGTTTCATTTTGACCTGAACGCAGGATACTGCAAAACGGCGGAAAAAGCGTTCAACGCATATCTTGAAAAATATTATCCCGACTGCGGGTTTTCCGGTCTGCCGGATTTGTCTCTGCTCAATAAAAAAGGCTCATACCATAAAAACGAGAAGCTTGCAAGGTATCTTGAATTTGCAAGCAGAGCAGTTGCGGACGATATCTGCTGTCTTTGCTCCGTCGCAAAAGAAGAAACGGGCAGGAACGTTGTTGTCGGCACGTTTTACGGCTATTCGCTTGAGGTTTCGTCATCATTTCACGGAACTCACGCTCTTAAAACGATACTTGAAAGCGACAATATAGATTTTATCTGTTCGCCTAATTCCTACATCGGCATAAGGAATATGAACGCCGACTGGACGGAAATGTACCCTGCGGATTCCGTTCGTCTGCACAACAAAATCTGTATGCAGGAATGCGATATACGCACTCATCTTACAAAGCTTCTTTCGCAGTCGGCTCCCGAATATGACGAAGGCGAAAATATGACCGCTCCCATTTGGCACGGACTTGAAACAAAAGATCAGTCTGTGAGCATGATAAGAAAATCATTCAGCCGTCAGCTCGTCAAAGGCAACGGATTCTGGTGGTTTGATATGTGGGGCGGATGGTACAATGACCCAGACCTTCTGGATGAAATGAAACAGATGAAGGATATTTACACTGACTCTCTGACAAAACATAACAGAAAAAGCATTGCGGAAGTCGCTGTTTTTGCCGACGAGAGCTCTTATAAATATTTAACGGAAAGCAGTCTGCGCGGCACAGCTTTCAATCAGAGAGAAAATCTCGGATTTGCGGGTGTTCCGTACGATATGTATGACGTCAGCGATTTTGAAGCTGTTTATCAGAATTACAAGGCTATAATTTTTGTTTCGGATTTAAAGACGGATTATATGAGCCGGGCTCTCGAAATCTGCAGAAAAAATCATATAAAATATATTTCAACTACAAAACAGAAAAAGAATTTTTCATCATCGGAGCTTCGCGCATTCTGCGCCGCTCAGGGCGTTCATATCTGGTGCAAGTCAGACGATATAGTTTATGTGAACGATAATTATTTGGCGATCCACTCAACTGATGCCGGCGAAAAAACAATATATTTAAACGGCGTTAAATCCTGCCGTGAACTGCTCGCGCAAAACGGTATTCAGATCACGGCTGACACAATTAAAATCAGCATGAAAGAAAACGAAACGAAGTTGTTTGAGATCACTGAATGACCTCAATTTCAACATATATTATTCAGAAAGGTCGAATGAAAAATGAAAGCAAGTATAGCAATCCAGGTTCTTCCGAAGGTTGAGAGCGAAGACGAACTTATCCGCATAGTTGATGAGGTGATCGCTTACATAAAGTCAACGGGACTGAACTGTTATGTAGGTCCGTTTGAGACCACCATTGAAGGTGAAAGCTATGATCAGCTTATGGAAATAGCCGCAAACTGCCAGAAAGTTGCAATCAATGCAGGCTGCCCGAGCGTAAGCGCATATATCAAGGTCGTTTACTGCCCTGAGGGAGAGGTGCTTACTATTGACAAAAAAGTTACAAAGCATCACCAATAAAATCGCACCGGCTGCTGCGGTAGCCGCTATACTGATTATTTGGTATTTCTGCTCTGATTTTGAGGTCGTGCCCGCTTATATGCTGCCCTCGCCCGTGAGCGTAGTCAAAGCGTTTGTTTCAAACTTCGGCATAATGCTCAGGCAGGCGGCGGTAACTTTGCAGGAAGCTTTTTACGGTCTTTTGATCGGTATAATTCTTGCATTTATACTGGCTGTGCTTATGGACAGGTTCGATTTTCTCTACAAAGCGCTCTATCCCGTTCTTGTTATCACTCAGACTATCCCGACTATTGCGATAGCTCCGCTGCTCGTGCTGTGGATGGGTTTTGATATGGCGCCGAAAATCACTCTCGTTGTTATCACAACTTTTTTCCCTGTTTCAATAGGACTGCTCAGCGGATTCAGGAGCGTTGACAAAGACGCCGTTAATCTGATGAGAGCAATGGGCGCAGGAAGATTCCAGATATTCAGGCATATAAAATTCCCAGGCGCGCTTCCGTCGTTTTTTTCGGGGCTTAGAATTTCAGCATCATATTCCGTTGTCGGTGCGGTAGTTTCCGAATGGCTCGGCGGATTTGAGGGCCTCGGAGTTTATATGACAAGGGTCAAAAAAGCGTATGCGTTTGATAAAATGTTTGCCGTAATCGCATTTATTTCAATCGTCAGCATACTGCTTATGGGCATAGTTTCTCTTACAGAAAGAGTGTCTATGCCGTGGTTATTCAAAAACAAAAATAAAAAGGAGAACTGACAAAATGAAAAGAATTTTATCATTTGTTTTAGCGGCAGTGCTTGTTTTATGTCTTGCATCCTGCTCAAAAACCGATAAAAACTCCGCTTCGTCCGATGAAGCAAAAACAAGCATCACAGTCTGCCTTGACTGGACGCCCAACACCAACCACACAGGTCTTTACGTCGCTCTTGAAAAAGGCTATTTTGCTGACGCAGGACTTGACGTTAAAATCGTTCAGCCGCCTGAGAACGGCGCTGTTCAGGCTTGCGCCGCAGGTCAGGCTCAGTTTGCAGTAGACGCGCAGGATACACTCGCTCCTGCATTCACGTCTGACACTCCTCTGGGCGTTACAGCGGTTGCGGCTCTTATTCAGCATAATACTTCCGGCATAATGTCTAAAAAAGGCGAGGGTATGGATCGCCCCGCAGGCCTTACGGGCAAAACTTATCTTACATGGGATTCGCCGACTGAAAAAGCCATTATGGAAAACGTTGTAAACGCTGACGGCGGCGACTGGAGCAAAGTTAAGCTTATCCCCAATACGGTAACGGAAGAAGCTCAGGACGTAAACCAGAATCCCGACCACGCAATATGGGTATTCTACGCATGGGGCGGAATCAATTCGCAGGTAAGCGGCATTGACACAGATTTCTTCTTCTTCAAAGATATAAATCCTGTTTTCGATTATTACACACCCATTCTTATCGCAAACAACGATTTCCTTAAAACCAATCCCGACGCAGCAAAGAAATTCCTTTCCGCCGCAAAGCAGGGTTATGAATTTGCAGTAAGCAATCCCGAAGAAGCCGCCGATATTCTTATCAAAGGCGACGATACAGCTTCTCTCGCAGGATCGGAACAGCTCGTTGAAGCGAGCCAGAAATATCTTGCGAAAGAATATATTTCCGACGCTCCGAAGTGGGGATACATTGACGCCGCAAGATGGGACGCTTTTTACAAATGGCTTTATGATTCAAAGCTTATTGAAAAAGAGATTCCCGCAGGAACAGGTTTTTCAAACGATTATTTATCATAAGATATGAGCATTTTAAAAGCTGAAAACATCAGCAAATCATTCGGAAATAAAAACGTGCTGAACTCTGTTTCGATAGAGCTTAAAGAAGGCGAGGTCGTCGCTCTGATAGGCGTCAGCGGCGGCGGCAAAACCACGCTTTTCAATATTCTCTCGGGAATTTACACTCCCGATACAGGCAGAGTTTATCTTAACGGCGAAGATATAACGGGAACGCCCGGCAAAATCAGCTATATGCTTCAGAAGGATCTGCTTTTTCCTCACAAAAAAGTGATAGACAACGTCTCGCTTCCGCTTGTTTTAAACGGAATGAGAAAAAAAGAGGCAAGGGAGAAAGCTGACGAGCTTTTTGAAACGTTCGGCATCGACGGAATTCAGTACAGCTACCCCGACGAGCTGTCGGGCGGAATGAGGCAGAGAGCCGCATTCCTGAGAACTTATCTTTCGTCAAACGGCGTCGCTTTGCTTGACGAGCCGTTTTCGGCGCTTGATACGTTTACAAAGTCAAAGCTTCATCAATGGTATCTGAACGTTGTTGAAAAAATAAATCTTTCAACGCTTTTTATTACTCACGATATTGACGAAGCCATTGTTCTTTCGGACAGGATCTATATTCTTGACGGCGGCGGTATTTCCGCTGAAATCAAAATAAATGCGCCTGAACCGAGAAACGTAAATTTCAATCTCACCAACGAATTTCTCGATTACAAACGGCAGATTCTGAAAATACTGACGTGACAACAAATTTATATACGCTCATTGACGGCAAATCACCTTTGTGATAAAATATCACAAGGGTGATTTTTATGCGTGAAGAATTTATCAGAACATCGCTTATCATGGGCGAAGACGCTGTTGAAAAACTGAATAAATCCCATGTAGCTGTTTTCGGAGTAGGCGGCGTAGGAGGCTTTGCCGTTGAAGCTCTTGCAAGAAGCGGAGTCGGCAGGCTTGATCTTATCGACAACGATACCGTTGCTCTTTCCAATATCAACCGTCAGATCATTGCGCTTCACAGCACGATAGGCGAATACAAAGTTGACGCCGCAAAAAAACGGATTCTTGACATCAATCCCGATGCAGAAGTCAACGTTTTCAGAACATTTTATCTGCCCGAAACAGCGAATGAATTTGACTTTACACAATACGATTATATAATCGACGCTATCGACACCGTAACGGGAAAGCTCACCATAATAGAAAACGCTGTGAACGCAGGTACTCCCGTTATCAGCTCAATGGGCGCAGGCAACAAGCTTGACCCGACGGCTTTCAGGGTTGCGGATATTTCAAAAACTTCCGTTTGTCCTCTTGCCAAGGTTATGCGCAGAGAGCTTCCGTTTGTCCTCTTGCCAAGGTTATGCGCAGAGAGCTAAAAAAACGAGGCATCACTCACCTTAAAGTCGTTTACTCCGAAGAGCCGCCGCTGACCCCGGCAAAAGCTGACGGTGAAGAAAATACCTGCCGCAGATCGACCCCCGGCAGTACGGCGTTTGTTCCGAGCGTGGCAGGTCTTATTATCGCAGGCAAAGTCATAAAAGACCTTGCAGGAGGAAACGCATGAAAAGAGAGCTTACACGCTGCCAGCTTATTGAAAGAAGCATAAATAAAAAATACAGAAAAGATATATGGAATCCGTTTATTGAAGCGGTAAAAAAATATGAACTCATAAGCCCGTCTGACAGAATCGCAGTATGCATCTCAGGCGGCAAGGATTCAATGCTGCTCGCAAAGCTTATGCAGCAGCTTCAAAAGCACAGCGAATTTCCTTTTGAGCTTGAATTTCTTGTAATGGATCCGGGCTACAATCCCGAAAACCGAAAAAAGATTGAAGATAATGCACGCCTGCTTGAAATTCCGATAACCGTATTTGAAACAGATATTTTTACCGTTGCGGATAAGACTAAAGATAACCCCTGTTACCTTTGTGCAAGAATGCGCCGGGGACATCTTTACAACAAAGCAAAAGAGCTGGGCTGCAACAAAATAGCGCTCGGTCATCATTTCAGCGACGTTATAGAAACAACACTTATCGGTATGTTTTACGGCTCTCAGCTCCAGGGAATGCTGCCGAAGCTTCACTCCCGGAATTTTGAAGGAATGGAGCTTATCCGTCCGCTTTACTGCGTTCACGAGGACGCCATAATTTCGTGGAAAAATTATAACAATCTCGAATTTTTACAATGCGCGTGTAAAATGACGGAAAGAATTTACGGCAGCAGCGACGGAATAGGCGAATCAAAACGGCAGGAAATAAAAATGCTCATTAAAGAGCTGAAAAAAACAAATCCGAATATTGAAAACAGCATTTTCAACAGTATTCACGCCGTTTGTCTTGATACAATGGTCGGCTATAAATCCGACGGCGTTGAACATTCTTTTCTTGAAAAGCATAATCTTATTCAGTCAGACTGAATATCTTTTATAAATTTATTAAGGAGGATTTTTATGAATCTGTTAAAAAAATCTATTTCACTCGTGCTTTTATTATGCACTGTAATTTCATTTACGGTTTTCCCGGCGTCTGCCTTATCTT
>CADAMY010000025.1 GCA_902789095.1 Oscillospiraceae bacterium
TCAATTAATGATTCTTCGAATGTTGAACTCTGCAATCTGGATTCCTATGTTATTGAGAACTCAGTTTTCGACTTGTCAAAGGACGAGCTTCAATCTGTTGTTGCAGCTAAATTCTCAGCAATAGATATAGAAATAGATCCAAAAAGTCTTACAGATGAGGATGTTGCGGCATTGGGTTTTATCTCTGTTTCAGAGTTCAAAGCATCTATTATCAGAGATATAGTTTCTCATCGTTTAACAGAAGAGTATTATAACTATCTTTTAGAGAACTCAAATGTGACAACAAATGAATCAACAAACCATTTTATAAGCGCTATTATAAGCAAAACAACATCAATAGCAAGTCAACATGGAAAAACAATTGAAGAATTCATTGAAGAAAAATATCAAATGAGATCGGATGAATTCAAAAATTATCTTTCAGATTTATGGGCCAATATGCAAATAATTTTTGCTTTTTGTGACGATAATAATATAATTTGTTCAAAGGACGAGATTGAAGATGCCAAGAATATGTTAACGGATTCGGAAGAATTCCAGTGCTATGCTGCCAATGAAGAGATTGAAGTAAATATAATTCGTTATTTTATTCTTGATGAAAAACTGAAGGATAAGATTGCGATATTATTTAATTCAGAAATAGAACAGTATACCGCTGATGTTATTTCTTCAATTTCAGATTTTAAAAAATGATTTTCTGAAAATTTTAGGAATGAAAAATATCATTTTTCATATTTCAGTTGATTTTCACTGAAAAAGATGCGATAATGATTGTATTATAATATGGAGGTAACGATATGCGGAACAAGGTATTAGTGTTTGGATCATGTAATCTTGACATGGTGTTTTCCGTGCCGCATATTGCCTTGCCGGGAGAAACGATTGGTGCGGCGGGCGTAGCATTACACTGCGGCGGCAAAGGATTGAATCAGGCGGTTGCACTGGCAAGAGCCGGAATACCAACAGCGTTTGCCGGCAGCATCGGCGCTGACGGTGCGTCGCTGCGAGGTATGCTGAATGAAAACGGAGTTGATACTGCATATCTGCTTGATTCTGGTGTGCCGACCGGTCGTGCGATCATTCAGGTCGCGGATAACGGGGAGAATTCGATTGTGCTGTATCCCGGCGCAAATCAAGACATAACCAGGCAGCAGATAGACGCTGCTCTTTCAGAATTTTCTGCTGGCGATGTGATCGTGCTGCAGAATGAGATCAGCGAGATTATATATCTGATTGAACGGGCATCGTCACTCGGACTTCGAATCGTCCTGAATCCATCGCCGTTTAATGCCGTATTCCGTACGGTGGATCTTTCCCGTTTGGCGCTGCTGATAGTCAATGAAACAGAAGCCGCCGGTTTTACTGGATCCGCAGATACAGATGCTTTTTTACAGTGGGCGGCTCAAAATTGCCCATCGCTGCCCTGTGTGCTGACGCTCGGTGCGGCAGGCAGCGTTTATACCTGTGATGGATATATTGTACGACAGCCGGCAATTAAGGCAGATGTTGTGGACACGACGTGTGCAGGAGATACATTTACCGGATATTTTCTTGCCGCACGGCTTCGAGGGCAGGATGTACCGGCTGCGCTGGAGATTGCGGCGCGTGCGGCGGCTTTGACTATATCACAGCCCGGCGCTGCGGAAAGCATTCCGTTAGCGGAGCAGCTTGCAAAATAAATTGAAACTCTTTGTCGGAGGTATTTATGGAACAGAAGAAAATGTATTTACTTTCGTATGATCACGGCGGCTATGTGCTTTGGGGCGATAAAGTTGAGGATCGTCTGCACCTCGTGACCCGCTGGCTGGAAAAGTATTCAAAATTCAAGATCGGTCTTGATTATGAGGCGTTTACTTTTGATGAAATGGAGCATGCCGCGCCGCAGATTAATCGTATTGTGGCGGAGCTTTTGGAAAAATATCCTGATCGTGTCGGTCTGGGTTCTACAACATACGGGCAGCCGCTGTCGCTGTTTGTGTCGGAGGAGTCCAACGTCCGGCAGCTCACTTATGCTATCCGTGCTAATTTACGGCACTTCGGGCAGACTCCGGATGTGTATGCGATATCCGAATTTGCGCTGAACAATCAGCATCCGCAGCTGCTTAAGCTTTGCGGCTATGCCGGTGCGCTGATGCGCACGCACGTAATGAACTACGGCTACCAGAAGAGTTTTGACAGCTCATACGGAATCTGGCAGGGTAAGGACGGCACACAGATCCCTGCTATTCCGACGTATCTTACGGCAGGGGAAGGCTATACCAATACGACGCTTGATAACTGGGTGCTGACACGCTGGCCGGGAGATTCCGTCTATTCTCCGGAAGATTTTGAAGCTCGTTTTTTCAAATATGAGCCGTTGCTTGCCTCCAGATATGATGATATTTCCAATGGCAAGGAAGAACTTGTTGCCCACGTGCAGGAAAAGGATGCATATAGCTTTGTTTTGCTGGAGGATCTGATGGAGATTTACGGCGCTCCGACGGAAATTCTGCCGACGGATGACAACGATTTTCACGGCAGGATGCCGTGGGGCTACTGCGGCAATGAAATTTTCAACGCTGTGCGGCAGACGGAGGTCAACGCTGCACTGGCGGAAAGGCTAAATGCTATTAGTGTGCTGCATGGCGGCAAACCAATGCAGGAAACGCTGGAAACAGCTTGGAAAAACGCGCTGGTGCTTCAGCATCATGACGTTACGATCTGCGGTCTGCTAGACGAAGCGCATAGATTCGCACCGGATTCTCTGCGTGCGTCCGACGCTGTCATTCAAGCATCGATGGCACATCTTTCAGGTGTATTTACAACGGAGACCGGTGCAGGAGTTCTGGTCTGTAATTGCAATGATTTTACAGTTCGTGACTGGGTGAACCTGTCAGCGGATTGTGCTGTTGTTTATGATGGCGATCAGCCTCTGCCAACGGAATGGAACGACGGAAAACTAAAATTCTTTGCAGAAATGCCGCCGTTTTCCGTACGTACGTTTTCGCTTCGCAGCGCAGAAAATCCGCAGGCTCTAACAATTATATATGATGCACGATCCGGCATACTTACCACTCCGTTCTACAGAATAAGCCTGAGCGCAAATGGCATTTGTTATATTGAAAATGTACAAACCGGCAGACGTATTGCTGACAACGGCGAAGGCGCATTATTTGCAGGTGTGATTGACGACAGCGAAGAAACCTCAATCGGCGAATGGTCAGTACAGGTTGGTACGCACAGCGTGACTGCTGTTTTCACCGGAAAAGTCGGGAGTATACCATGCCGCTTTACTATGCGGCTCAACGATCAAACAGCGCGGATCGACTGCGGCACTTCGTTTGATCTGCATGGAGAGCATGTCGGCAGAACAGGAATTACCAAAGGCATTCATACAGATTATGTGGTCAACGGCTCCGTGCATGAAAATAAGCTGCGCTTTATAACAAATCTTTGCCTGGACAAAGATCGAAAAATGGTGCGAGATCTGCCTTTTGCCATCGCGGAATGGGATGATCAGATTCCCGAGCCGGAGGATTTCTGGTACGAAGGGAAAAAGGTGCTTGTGGATCACAAAGTCCCGCATGACGTCTGCTTTGTTACACCTTGCTACCTTCAGGGCGTATACTGGCTTGCGCTGCGCGATAAGACGCAGGGCTTAGCCGTTTTCAACAGGGGCTGTATCGGCAGTGTTGTGGAAGGCAACACACTCGGGATTCCGCTAGTCTACGCCAATGATTATATGTGCGGCACTCGTATGCTCAACGGTACATATACGAGTGAGTTCGCATTGTTTGCATTTGATGAGAAAATGAACGACGTGCAGGTGCACAAACAGGCTTTGCAATATGAATATCCGTTAATTGCTTCAGTGACTCAGCAGAGGAACGGTTTGGCGCAGTCATTTCGTCTGCATACTCAGTCGGCGCCCGAACCGGTGCTGCTGACGGCATTGTATCCGGAGGACGGCGCTATATACGCGAGATTCTGCAATTACAGCGATGCGCCGCAAACGCTTGATCTGCAGCCGACGATCGGCAGACTGCAGGCAGAAACGGATTTGCTCTGCAAGGATCTGCGCATAACAGACGGCAGTTTGCTGCAATTCCATCCGTGGGAGATCAAAACCGTCCGCTTGATCATACAATAAGTTTTTATCAGCTCCGGCAGGCCGGCTTCGTCTGCCGGACATTTTTATGCATTGACAAACAACTGAGTTTGTGGTATTCTGCTTAAAACCATTCAGGAGGTAAAAAAATATGGAAAAATTCATACCATACGAAAAGCTTTCAAAGAAAAAGCAAAAAGAGCTGAATCAGAAACGCAGGAAAACATGGAATGGTTTAAATCCTGTCACACGAAAGCCTGCGAATCCTAAAGCGTATAACAGAAAAAAGGCACGGAAAAGGAATGATTATCCCGACACCGTGCCTTTTATTTTTGTGAATAAACAAAAACAGTTATTATTCTGTTGATTTTATTTTCCTTATATGATAAACTGCTTTTGAGGTGATTTTGTGAAAATACAAAAAATTCTTTCTTTTTTCCTTGCAGTTTTATTTATAATTTCTGTTTTTGCAGTATTGGTACAAGCCGAGGGAATCGGCGCTTGCACCCACATGTCTCAAGGACGTAACCAAGAGCAAACTTTGACAGCAGCCGTTAATGCCGACTTGCCTATTGTGCGTGATGAGGTAAATTGGTGGACTGTGGAGCCTGTAAAGGGACAGCTCTCACTTCCTGAACGTGCGAGCTGGGTTAAATCAGCAGCCGAAAAAGGCATGAAGAGCCTTGTGGTGTTAAGCTACGGCAATCCGATTTATGATTTTGGTAAACCGTCACAAGCCGATATAGATGCCGGCGCCGCTTGGGACTGTACAATACCCGTACGTGACGGAAATCCGGAAACGACAGCAGACGATGAATACTTCGATGCCTACATCCGCTATGTGGATTTTGTATCAAAATCATTAGCCGGAAAGGTTGAGGCTTATGAAATATGGAATGAGCCTGATATTAAGTATTTTAACACCAAGGATGCAACGGCTGCGGATTATACAGAAATGTTAAAAGCGGCATATCAGACGATTAAACAAAATGATCCGAATGTTACTGTTTTGGGCGGCGCGATTGCATTTGAAACAGATTTTATTGACGCTATGATGAAAGCCGGCGCAGGATCGTATATGGATGGTCTGTCCGTACACTACTATTTAGGGAAAAGCGCTCCAGAAAAGCGGGCAAGAAACAGACTTGATGAGTATAGAGACGTGCTGGTAAAATACAGCTATGATAAAATGCCTGTCTGGGTTACGGAGACGGGCTGGGCAAACAGCAACGTTGATGAACAAACGCAAGCGCAATATATCGTACGCAACGCCATTTTTTATGATGAATTTCTGCTTGACCACGGCATAGAAGGTCAATATTTTACCTATGAATTGCAGGACAGCAGCATTACGTCAGATGTTCTTGGCGGTGAGGAGTATGAAAATTCCTTAGGACTTTACAAAAACGACTTTACACCAAAGGTATCAGCCGGTGCAGTAAAGACTTTCAATTCTATAACGGCAGGAAAAAAGCTCACGTCACTTGAGCAAACGAGATACGGACTGTTTTATCAGAAATCCGCCTATACTGCAACTTATGCAGAAAGCGGACAAACCGTATATGCCGTTTGGGCTGATTCGTCATTTAATATGGAAATCAACCTGCCGGATGCAGAAATAACTATTTATGATATTCAGGGCAACGTAATTGAGGATAATGTAAAGGGCGGAGTTAAACGCATCCATGCGGCACAATCCCCGATTTATATTGCATTTGACGCAGAGCCTGTGAAGAATGAACAGAGTTTTATACAAAAAGTTGCCGCATTTTTCAAGCATATATTCAGGGTGATCGCAAATGGATTTGTTGGCTGGTAAAAGTTGAATACATCAACCGTAAAGTAGCCGCCGTACCACCTGGATTTGCTTAAATATTATCTTCTAAACCTTATAGATCCAGAGATTTTCAAAAAGAAAATGCACACCACTTAAGATACATTTTGTATCAAACAGGTGTGCATTTATGGTCGGAGTGAAGGGACTCGAACCCCCGGCATCCTGCTCCCAAAGCAGGCGCGCTACCAACTGCGCTACACCCCGTAAAGTCAATTTTCAACTGACTTTGATATTATATGATAAATTGCTGTTGTTGTCAAGCAAAAAATCTTGCTTTGATTTTTTGTTTTGTGGTTTCATCTATCCCTATTTCTTTTAAATATCCGTCAACAGAGCCGTATTTTTTATCAATATAATTCATAAGAGAAATAATGGTTCCGGGATTGCTTAGATAATTTGTCTCGTCATTATCCCAAATATTTCCGTCCGGATTGTTTTTTTCTCTTTCTATAAAAGATTTAATGTAAGTATATGATACCTGATAATCGGCAATTATATCTTCTTTTTCAGCTCCTGCAATACTTAAAAGTATCGCTGTAAGCATTCCTGTTCTGTCTTTACCGAAAAAGCAATGAAATAATATGCATCCTTCGGGAGCATCGGCGATCAGTCTGAGCACTTTTGCATATCTGTCTTTATATTCTTCAATGCTCAGTTCATAAGATTTTTCAAGTGTTCCGTCAAACTGAGCGCTGATAGCTGCATTTATTTCAAAAAGGCAGACGTGATGATAATTAATGCTCTCAATAAACTGAAAAACGGAGGGCTGATTTTCACACTCCCAATCTCCTCTGAGATCAATTACAGTATTAACTCCGTATTTCATTATTTCAACTATATCATCAGAAGTCGGCGTAGCAGGTATTCCGCATCTTAAAAATTTTCCGAACTCTGTTATTCCTTTTTCACAGACATATCCGCCGAGATCACGGCAGTTTACTATATTATTCAGTACCAGTCTTCTTAAACTTCCCATATTAACCTCAATTATAAAAAGTAAAAAATAGTAAGACAATTATACCAAGCGCTATTCTGTAATAGCCAAATGCGGTAAAACTGTGCTTTTTAACAAAATCCATTAATTTTTTTATAGTTATCAAAGATATAATCAACGCTGTTATAAATCCGGTGATCAGTATTAAAAATTCATCAGACGTAAAATCGAATCCGAATTTTATAATTTTTAATAGACCTGCGCCGAACATAACAGGTATTGCCATAAAGAACGAAAATTCAGCAGATGCCGCTCTTGATGCGCCTGAAATTATACCTCCGAGAATGGTCGAGCCCGACCGTGACGTTCCCGGAATTAGCGACAGAGCCTGAAATAATCCGACAATCAATGAAGTTTTACAGGTTATTTCGTTCATAGATTCTATTCGGTTGTTGCCGGCTTTTTTGTACCTTTCAATAATTATAAATAAAAATCCGTAAAAAATCAAGGCATAAGCCACAATTCTGTAATTAAAGAATTGCTTTTCTATATAGTCATTAAATAATAATCCGATTACCGAAGCGGGGATACAGGCTAAAAGTATTTTGATCCATAAGACAATTCCTGATTTTTCAATATAAACCTTTTTGCTTGAAATACTGAACGGAATAAGTTTACGGAAGAATAAAATTAAAACCGATAATACCGCTCCGAGCTGAATCACAACGCTGTACATCTCATAAAATCCGTCAGAAACGTCATTGAATGATATAAACTTTTCTAAGATAATAAGATGACCTGTACTGCTTACCGGCAGCCATTCTGTGATTCCTTCGATGATTCCGAAAATTACGGATTTTAAAATATTGCTCATATATTAACTACACCTCAGTTAATTATATGAGCAATAAATTTAAACAATACTGAAAAATAATCAGTAATATCTATTAAAATGTAACGTCTGCATAAACCGGGAAATGGTCAGAAACAAATCGGCTTTCAATACCGACTGTAACGGTCTTATATGTTTTAATATTTACCATTGATGAAGCAAATATAAAATCGATCGTATAAAAAGGCTGTAATATCGGTTTTGCGTCGTGGTATGTTCCGTAATGTTCAGATACATTTGCATTGAATCTTGCGTCTTTCATACCGGATTTTACGATTTCACGGTAAGCGTCTGAGAAAATTGAAGAGTTGAAGTCGCCGGTAAGTATAACGGGGATATCACTGTAATTGTCTCTAATAAAATCAGAAATCAGCTTTGCACCATTTTTTCTGGCTTCTTTGCCTGCATGGTCAAGATGAGTGTTCAGATGTGCAAAAACTTTACCTGTTTCGTTATCTCTGAGTTTTACATATGTGCATACACGGAAACAAGCCGAATCCCAACTTATTGACATAACGTCGGGAGTCTCGGAAATCCAGAATGTTCCGCTGTCAAGAAGCGTATATTTATCGGTTTTAAAGATGATAGGGGAGTATTCGCCGTCGGGTGAAGAATCCCTGACTTCACCGATAAAAGTATATTTATTGCCAAGTCTCTTTATAATTTCATTGCGCCAGTCTGATGTTACTTCCTGAAGTCCGCAGATATC
Organism: Oscillospiraceae bacterium; assembly: GCA_902789095.1. Classification (GTDB taxonomy): domain Bacteria; phylum Bacillota; class Clostridia; order Oscillospirales; family Acutalibacteraceae; genus CAG-488. The sequence goes on from CADAMY010000025.1 coordinate 8,460, forward strand.
AGGATCAAGCTTCTTTATCTCTTCCACAACAATATGGTGACGCGTTGCAACCGGTTCTTCGTTTACGTCCTGGCATCTGACATTAAAAGAAACTACTCTTGTGTCGCCGTCTTCTTTTTCAGATACGTCGATCTGAGGAAAAGATCTGGGATCATAGTGATCTTTGTTGACCGCAGAAAGCGGAGCTGTAAAAGTAAGCACTACTGCAAAAAGAAAATATAAAATCTTTGAGATAATAAACATAAAAATCACCTTCCTGAAAATTGCAAACTGCCCTTAAAGACGGGCAGTTCAATATTATTATAATACTTTTGAAAGACCGAAGAAGTCAAAAAGCGTTGTAACAATGAAGCCTGCTAAATTAATAAGAAACGGAGGAACTCTTTTTTCATTGACGTTAAGATCAACAATATAAGCTTTTTTATAAAGAGTATTTAATATTCCGGTTTGTTTATCGGCATTTACGGATTTTAATACTTGATAAAGAATCTGATGAAGTATCATTTCACCTGCAATATGTCTGTAAGACATCATATTGTACTCTCTGTCAGGTTTCATGTATTCAAACTGCTTTTCATAAAACTTATCCATCGTTTTTCTGAAAACCTTGTAATTGGAAAGTTCAGGATATTTATAGAGCTTGACTCCTATAAATATTGTATATGTACCATCGTCGAGTTTGGCGTTGAAAAAGTTTGAGTTTTCAACAATGTTGTCGGATAGCTGCTCAGCTTCTTCATCAGTAAAGAAAACGTATCCTGAAACAACGTCCGAAATTTCTCTTGCGCTTACTGTTCTGCCGGATGACTCCTTAACCTCGTCAATCAGCCAGTCCATTCCGTCAAACAAAACGATGTTTTCATCGGTAACGGCGTTTACGGCTGTTTCAACAGCATAATCAACGAGCTCGTCGTCAATAACGTTTTCTGATGCAAAGGCAGGTATGCTAAGCATTAAAGCGGTTACGGCAGCCATCAAAACGGCAATTATCTTTTTCATAACATCACTCCCAATATTTTTTATTTATTTTACCATATTAAAGTCAATATTTCAACTTGTTTTTATAAATCAAAAAAATGATATTTATTAAAAAATTTTTTGTTTTAAGTGTTGACAAATTGCAGGATAAACTATATAATACATTAGTATGACATTTGAGGTGAAAAGTGAAATATGTTCATTCTGGAACTTGAACCTGTTTTCAATAACGAAGGCGCTGAGCAGTCATTCGAATATCTGTGCGATATGAGCGATTACAATTACAACGGCGGTTATCCTTTTGAAAATCCCGTTAAAGTTGAAGGCATCGTTATTAATTCGACCGATATTGTTACTGTTAAGGCAAAGGCTTGTTTTACCTTATGTCTATCTTGCGACAGATGTGCAGGCGAATTTGTCAGAGACTTTACCGTACCGGTCGATCATACGCTGGTAACGCATGTAGAGGATGAGACAAATGATGAGCTTATCGTGATCGACTCTTACCGTTACGATATTGATCCGCTTGTTAAAGAGGATATTATATTATCTCTGCCGACCAAAGTTTTATGTAAAGACGGTTGTCTCGGCATCTGTGCGCAGTGCGGCAAAAACCTCAACGCAGGTCCTTGCGAGTGCAAAAAAGCAACCGACCCGAGATGGGATGCGCTTTCAATGTTTGACCCTGCGGAAAATTAAAGTAATTTATTTTGTTATTATAGGAGGACTCAGAAATGGCAGTACCGAAGAGAAGAGTATCAAAGGCAAGAAGAGATAAGAGACGTTCAAACGTATGGAAGCTTGATGCTCCTGCACTTGTTAAATGTTCACAGTGCGGCGCTTATAAAAGAGCTCACAGAGTTTGTCCCGAATGCGGTTACTACAACGGCAGAATGGTAGTAAGCAAAGAGGCATAAGACTTTGACTGAAAACAGGTAGAGAGGTTATTGCTTCTCTGCCTTTTTAGTTTATATAGGCAGCTTCTCTTGTTGTGAGCGGCTTTGCTTATTACAAAAATACCTTTTTATCTATGGGTAATATTTTACGAAAGGAGGAAGCGAATGTCTGTAAAGATTTCAGGGGTTGATCGTCATTCCCCGGCAGCATTTCATTTTATTAAACCGGGCGATATTCTTGAGAGTATCAACGGCAATGAGATAAGAGATGTACTTGATTACAGATTCTATATTGATGATGAACTGCTGAATATAAGAATCAGAAAGCCGGACGGCAAAATCCGTAATATTAAAATTAAAACTAAAGGCAGAGAGCTCGGTCTTGATTTTGACACTTATCTTATGGATAAGCAGCGTTCCTGCGCCAATAACTGCATATTCTGCTTTATTGACCAGCTTCCTCAGGGACTGAGAAGCAGTCTGTACTTTAAAGATGACGATTCTCGTCTGTCATTCCTTTTCGGTAATTATATTACTCTTACCAATATCGGTCAGAAGGATGTTGACCGAATTATCAAAATGCATATAAGCCCTGTCAATATCTCTGTTCATACCACTAATCCTGAACTCAGAGTTAAAATGATGGGCAATAACAGAGCGGGCAAGGTGCTTGATTATATCCGTCAGCTTGCTGAAGCGGGGATTAAAATGAATACTCAGCTTGTTTTGTGTCCCGGCTATAATGACGGAGAAGAACTTACAAAAACTCTTGAGGATCTCGGAAGACTTTATCCGGCTGTGCAGAGTATTGCCTGTGTTCCGGTAGGTCTTACCTGCTGTCGTGACGGGCTTACTCCTCTTGCTCCTTTTACAAAAGAGCAGGCGCACGACGTTTTATCAAGAATAAACATTTACAACGATAAGTTTTTATGTTATAATAATACAAATATTGTTTACGCTGCCGATGAGTTTTACATCAAAGCGTGCGAGCCGATGCCGGGCGTTGAACGTTACGGCGAGTTTATGCAGCTTGAAAACGGCGTAGGGCTTTGGACGCTTCTGAAAAGCGAAGTATATGAGGAGCTTGAAAGCTATACTTACAGCGGCAGAAAGCGCAGAGTAACTGTTGCTACCGGCAAGGCGGCTTATCCTCTTATTAAAGAATTATGCGATAGTATTTGTGAAAAATCCGAAGGACTGAGCGTTAACGTTATAAACGTTCCGAATATTTTATTCGGCGATATGATCACCGTCGCAGGCTTGATTTGCGGCAACGATTTTTATGAAGCGCTCAAAGACCTTGATTTAGGTGAGGAACTGCTGATTCCGTCTGTTTCTTTGAGGCGTGAAGGGGATATGTTCCTTGATGACGTAACGCTTGAAGAGCTTTCGGAAAAGCTTCATATTAAAATAACTCCCGTTTTGAACGACGGGAAAGACTTTACAGATAAAATTTCAGGAAGGGAATGATGATATGTCAAAACCGATAGTTGCAGTTGTCGGCAGGCCGAATGTCGGCAAATCGACTTTGTTCAATAAGCTGATAGGTCAGAGACTTTCAATCGTTGATGATACTCCCGGTGTTACAAGAGACAGAATATACGGCGACTGCGAATGGCTTGGCAGAACCTTTCTGTTGATTGATACTGGCGGTATAGAACCCTATTCAGACGATGTTATACTCGCTCAGATGCGACGCCAGGCTCAGGTTGCTATTGACAGCGCTGACGTTACTATACTCGTTACCGATGTTAAATCAGGCGTTGTAGCTACTGATGAGGAGGTAGCTTCGATGCTGCAGAAAAGCGGCAAGCCGATAATTTTGTGTGTTAATAAATGCGATAAAGTCGGCGAAGCTCCGCTTGAGTTATATGAATTTTATAATTTAGGTCTCGGTGATCCGATTCAGGTTTCCGCCGTTCACGGTCACGGTACGGGTGATCTGCTTGACGAAGTAATCAAATATCTGCCTGAGCAGGATGAAGCTGACGATGATGATGATACGGTTAAAGTTGCCGTTATAGGTAAACCGAATGTTGGCAAGTCATCACTTATCAACGCTATTGCCGGCGAAGAAAGAGTGATTGTATCCAATATCGCAGGTACAACACGAGACGCGACGGACTCGATTATTGAAAATAAATACGGTAAGTTTATATTTATTGATACAGCAGGTATGAGGCGTAAAAGCAAGGTTGAAGACGCTATTGAAAAATACAGCGTGCTCAGAGCCAGAATGGCGGTCGAAAGGGCTACGGTATGCGTTATTATGATAGACGCTACCGAAGGCTTTACTGAGCAGGATTCTAAAGTCGCAGGCATAGCTCATGACCTCGGCAAAGCCTGTATTATAGCTGTCAATAAATGGGACGCTGTTGAAAAAGACGGAAAGACGATGGATTCATACCGCAAAAAGCTTATGGATGATTTCTCGTTTATGTCTTACGCTCCGATAATTTTTATATCGGCTAAAACAGGTCAGCGCCTTGACAGGCTTTTTGAACTTATAAAATTTGTTGATACGCAGAATGCTATGCGTATTTCCACCGGCAAGCTCAACGACGTTCTTGCGGACGCTACCGCAAGAGTTCAGCCGCCAACGGATAAAGGAAGACGTCTTAAAATTTATTACATGACTCAGGCATCAACCAGACCTCCTACATTTGTTTGTTTTGTCAACCGTAAAGATCTTTTCCATTACAGTTATCAGAGATATATTGATAATCAGATAAGGGAAGTATTCGGTCTTGAAGGTACGCCTACGAGAATGGTAATTAGAGAAAGAGAGAATAATAAAAAATGAGAATCCTCGGCATTGATCCGGGTTATGCAATTGTGGGATACGGCATACTTGATTACAGCAATACAAAATTCAAGGTCGTCGACTACGGCGCAATCACTACCCCGGCTGGTATGGATTTCAATAAAAGATTAGAGCTTATATACGATCAGATGATGCTGCTTTTCAGCAAGTATAATCCTGAAGCGCTGGCAATTGAAAAATTGTTTTACAATACAAATGCAAAAACGGTTATTGACGTTGCTCAGGCAAGGGGAGTTATAATGCTCAGCGCTCAGAAAAACAACGTTCCAACGTTTGAGTATACGCCTCTTCAGGTCAAGCAAAGCGTTGTCGGTTACGGCCGGGCTGAGAAGAAACAGGTGCAGGAAATGACAAAGATAATTCTTCATCTTGAGAGCGTTCCGAAACCTGATGATACTGCCGATGCGCTTGCCATGGCTGTTTGTCATGCTCATACAGGCAGTTCGTTTATGAATAAAATCAATGCACTGTCGAAAAGATAATAAGGATGATTTTTTATGTTTTACTCAATAACAGGCAAGGTCGTTGCAATCGAAGAAACTTTTGCAGCTGTAGAGTGTTCGGGAATAGCTTTTCAATGCATGACTACGCTCAACACTCTGTCAAAAATAGCCAAAACAGGCGAAACTGTTACTCTTTACACATATCTTAACGTCCGCGAGGACGCTATGGATCTTTTCGGGTTTTATACTCAGCAGGAGCTTGCCTGCTTTAAACAGCTTATTTCTGTTTCAGGCGTAGGCCCTAAAGCGGCGCTTGCGGTGCTTTCCCAGCTTTCGCCGGATAAGCTTGCGCTTTGTGTTGCGTCGGGTGACGTAAAAAGCATTACTCAGGCTCAGGGCGTTGGACCTAAGATTGCGCAGAGAATTGTACTTGAACTTAAAGATAAGCTCTCAAAGAGTTTATCGAGTGAAGATTTCTCTGCGGCGGAAGCTTTTGCGGTTTCATCGGCTCCGTCAAATTCAAATTTATCGGAAGCTGTTGAAGCTCTCGTTATGCTCGGTTACAGCAGAAGCGAAGCGGCGTCAGCTATTTCCAAGCTTGATAATAAGCTGCCTGCCGAGGAGCTTATCCGCCTTGCGCTTAAAGCCCTGATCTGAATAAAGAGGTGAAACGATGGAATCTGATTATGAAAACAGGATTGTTGCTCCCGAATTTAATAAGAGCAATGATTCAGACGTTGAATTACAATTAAGACCTCATACGCTTGCCGACTATATCGGGCAGGAAAAGGTTAAAGAAAATCTTTCTGTATATATAGAAGCCGCAAGAAACAGGGGAGAGTCGCTTGACCATGTTCTTCTCTACGGACCTCCCGGACTCGGAAAAACCACTCTTGCAGGGATTATCGCCAACGAAATGGGCGTTAATTTTAGGCTTACTTCCGGTCCTGCGATTGAAAAGCCGAAAGATCTCGCTGCGCTGCTTACTAATCTTGACGAAGGCGACGTTTTGTTTATTGATGAAATTCACAGAATGAACCGTATCGTTGAAGAGATTCTTTACCCTGCGATGGAGGATAATGCTCTTGATATCATCATAGGTCAGGGACCTTCGGCGAGAAGCATCAGAATTGACCTTCCGCATTTTACGCTTGTAGGAGCGACGACGAGGGCGGGTCAGCTCAGCGCACCTCTCAGAGACAGATTCGGCGTTATTCAGCGCCTTGAATTATATAATAATGAAGAATTATCGCTTATTGTAAAACGCTCAGCGGGTATCCTCGGAGTAGCGAGCAATGGAAATCGCTTCACGCTCAAGAGGTACTCCGAGAATAGCAAACAGACTGCTCAAAAGAGCAAGAGATTTTGCCGAAGTTCTCGGCAACGGTATTATTTCTGATGCGACGGCGAATATGGCGCTTGAAAAAATGGAGATTGATTCACTCGGGCTTGACGCAACAGACAGAATGATGCTCAACTGTATGATTAAAAATTATAACGGCGGTCCTGTCGGACTTGAAACTATTGCCGCCGCAATAGGCGAAGAAGCCGTTACGATAGAAGATGTATATGAACCTTATCTTATGCAGATAGGTTTCCTTTCGAGAACTCCGAGAGGCAGATGCGTAACCCCGGCGGGATACCGCCATCTCGGAATAGCAGTACCCGGTCAGCAAAGTTTATTTTAAATTTTTAATATTTCAGGAGGTCTACCATGGGCAGATTATTCGGAACAGACGGTGCAAGAGGAATTGCAAACTCAGAACTTACCTGTGAGCTTGCTATGCAGATAGGCAGAGCTGCCGCTATGGTTCTGATTGACGAAAAAATCAAACGTCCTAAAGTAATGATAGGAATGGATACGAGAATCTCTTCAAGTATGCTTTGTTCTGCGATTACTGCGGGATTATGTTCTGTCGGAGCTGATGTAATGCAGCTTGGTGTTTTGCCTACTCCGGCAGTAGCTTACCTTGTAAAAAAATATAATTACGATGCGGCTGTTATGATCACCGCATCCCATAACCCGTGTGAATATAACGGAATAAAAATCTTCCAGAAAGACGGATTCAAACTTCCAGATGAACTTGAAGAAAGAATAGAAGGCATTATTCTTGACGGTACAAGCGTACCTCCTGTGAAAATCGGTGCAGATGTCGGCAGAATCAGAACTTCGGAAATGCCGATTTTTGATTATGTAAGGCATCTTGAAAAAACTATTGACTGCACTTTTGAAGAGTATAAAGTGGCTCTTGACTGTGCTAACGGCGCTTCGTGCATTACGGCTTCTGAGCTGTTTACCGATCTCGGAGCGGATATTCACATAAAATCATCAATTCCGAACGGCGTAAACATCAACCGTAAATGCGGCTCAACCCATCTTGACGGGCTTCGTCATCTTGTTCTTGAAAATAAATGCGACGTCGGTTTTGCCTTTGACGGCGATGCTGACAGAATGCTTGCCATTGATGAAAACGGCGACGTTGTTGACGGCGATAAGGTTGTTGCAATATGCGCTTATGATATGAAACAGCGCGGTCTGCTTGATAAAAATACAGCGGTCGTTACCGTAATGAGCAATATGGGTTTCTTCAAATTCTGTGAAAAGAACGGCATCAACTGCGAAAAAACCAAGGTAGGCGACAGATACGTTCTTGAAAATATGAGAAAGAACGGTTATAAAATCGGCGGCGAGCAGTCAGGTCATGTTATTTTTTATGATTACGCCACTACCGGCGACGGTCAGCTTACTGCTATTCAGCTTCTTGCAGTTATGAAGAGAACAGGCAAAAAGCTTTCAGAGCTTGCTAAGATGATGACAACTTATCCGCAGGTTCTTATAAACGTCAGTGTTTCGCCTTTCGGCAAACTCAGATGTGAAAAGGATAAAGCGATAGCGGAAGCTGTTGCAAAGGTTGAAAAATATCTTGGAGATGACGGCAGAGTTCTTGTAAGAGTTTCAGGCACTGAGCCTCTTGTAAGGGTAATGCTTGAAGGCAAGGATATTGATCAGATTACTGAATATGCAAATGAAATTGCAGAAGTTATTAAAGAAAGATTGATATAATATTAAGAACAGAGGTGTTTTGATGCGATGCGCTCAAAGTTGGAAAGATTATGAACTTATTGACTCGTCAGACGGCGAAAGGCTTGAAAGATGGGGAAATATCGTTCTTATCAGACCTGATCCCCAGGTTATCTGGAAAACACCTAAACTGAATCCTTTGTGGAAAAATGCGCACGCAAGATACCTGCGATCAAATTCTGGCGGAGGTAAATGGGAGATTTATAAAAAAATCCCTGATGCGTGGCAGATTAAATATAATTCGCTCACCTTCAACGTTAAACCTATGGGATTCAAGCATACCGGGATTTTCCCCGAACAGGCTGTAAACTGGGATTTTATTGCTGATGTGATCAAAAATTCCGGAAGAAAAGTTAAGGTGCTGAATCTTTTTGCGTATACCGGAGCTGCAACAGTTTCTGCGCTTAAAGCCGGAGCAGACGTCGTTCATGTTGACGCATCAAAAGGTATGGTAGCATGGGCTAAAGAAAACGCTGTTTCAAGCGGAGTTGCAGACAGAAACGTTCGATGGATCGTTGACGACTGCATAAAATTCGTAAAACGCGAGATCAGACGTAGCAATAAATATGATATAATTATTATGGATCCTCCGTCATACGGCAGGGGACCCGGCGGCGAAATATGGAAGCTTGAAAATGAAATATATTCTTTTGTTGAGTTGTGCCGCGACGTTCTGTCTGATGATCCGCTTGCCGTACTTATAAATTCTTATACAACCGGGCTTTCTCCGTCAGTTATGGAGTATATTCTCGGCTCACTCATAAGTCCAGCATACGGCGGAATGCTTGTATGCGATGAAATCGGTCTTCCTGTCAAAAACTCATCACTCTGCGTTCCTTGCGGAGCGTCGGCAATATGGCTGAAAAAATAAAGGATTATCATTATGGCTGAATCTGTTATTAAATTTAATAACGTAACTTTTACTTATAATGCTGAAGAGAACGATATTCCTGCATTGAATAACGTTTCTTTCGGCGTAAATAAAGGAGAGTTTCTTGCTGTTCTCGGTCACAACGGGAGCGGCAAGTCAACTGCGGCCAAAATGATGAATGCGCTTCTCATACCGGACAGCGGCGAGGTCATTGTTGACGGAATGAATACCGCTGAGAGTGAAAATACTCTTAATATCAGAAAAAAGGTCGGAATGGTGTTCCAGAATCCCGATAATCAGCTTGTGGCTACTATTGTTGAGGATGACGTTGCATTCGGTCCTGAAAACCTAGGACTTGCTCCTGAAGAAATCAGAAAAAGAGTGGATTTTGCGCTTAAGGCTGTCGGAATGTATGAGCTTAAAGACAGAGAGCCTCATAATCTTTCCGGCGGTCAGAAACAGCGTGTCGCGATAGCTGGAGCAATAGCTATGCAGACTGACTGCATAGTTATGGATGAGCCTACTGCCATGCTTGATCCGAGCGGCAGGGCTGAAGTTATGAATACCATTAAAATGCTTAAAGATGAGCTCGGCATAACCGTTATTCTGATAACTCATTATATGGATGAAGCTGTTAAAGCTGACCGTGTTATAGTTATGAATAACGGCGAAATCATTATGGATGATACGCCGAAGAATGTTTTCTCTCAGGTAGAAATAATTAAAAATCTCGGTCTTGATGTTCCGCAGGCGACGGAGCTTGCATACAGACTGAATAAGTCTGGACTTAATATAGATTATTCTGTTTTGAACGAAGAGGAATGCGCTCAGGCGATTCTCAGATTTGCGGGGGTGAAAAGATGACTCCTGTTATATCCGTTCAGAATCTTAATTACATATATAACGTCGGTTTGCCCAATGAGGTGAGAGCCGTTGAAAACGTTTCTTTTGATATAGGCCACGGTGAGCTAATAGGGCTGATCGGTCACACGGGATCCGGAAAAAGCACACTTGTTCAACATTTAAACGGTCTGCTCAAACCCTCTTCGGGTGACGTTTTGCTTGACGGAAAAAGCATTTTTGAAAGTAAGAGTACGATCCACGAAGCAAAATTCAAAGTAGGTCTGTGCTTCCAGTATCCGGAATATCAGCTTTTTGAAGAGACTGTTGAAAAGGATATTGCCTTCGGTCCGACCAATATGAAGCTTGATAAAGAAGAAATTGTCAGACGCGTTGTCAAAGCAGCTTCATTTGTCGGTTTGAAACCGGAGCATATGAAAAAGTCTCCGTTCGAACTGTCTGGCGGTGAAAAGAGAAGAGCGGCGATTGCCGGAGTTATGGCTATGGAGCCGCAAGTGCTTATTCTTGATGAGCCCACCGCAGGTCTTGACCCTAACGGACGGGATAAAATATTGAATATGGTTAAATTATACAGGGATACGACCGGATGTACCGTTATTCTTGTGTCGCACTCGATGGAAGATGTAGCTAAAACGTGCGATAAAGTGCTTGTTATGAATAAAGGCTGTGTCGAAATGTTCGGCAAAACCGATGATGTTTTCTGCAGGTATGAAGAATTATCATCTATGGGACTTAATGTTCCGCAGGTTTCAAGAATTTTTTCTTTGCTTAAAAAAGGCGGTTTGAACGTCAATACCGAAGTTTTTACTGTTGAAGCGGGAGTAAACGAACTTTTGAAAATTTTAAAAAGATAGGAGGTTTTTTATATGGTTAAAGATATTACGATAGGTCAGTATTTTCCGTCTGATTCCATTATACACAGACTTGACCCGAGAGTCAAAATAGTTTTGACTCTTGTACTTATCGTATGTATTTTTATCTGTAAAAACATTCCTTCATTACTTGCTTTTGTTCTTATTACCGCCTTACTTGTGCTTGTTTCAAAAGTTCCGTTGAAAATGGTGCTTAAAAGTATCAAGCCGATTGCAATCGTTATATTATTTACTTCTTTGCTGAATATATTTTATATAAGGGGCGGAACCGTGTTTTTTGAGTGGAAATTTATTCATATTACCTCAAAAGGATTATTTACGGCGCTGTTTATGGCTGCAAGGGTAATTTGCCTTGTTGTTATAAGCTCACTTCTGACTTATACAACGACTCCGACTATGCTCACCGATGCAATAGAAAGGCTTTTGTCTCCTCTCAAAATATTTAAAATACCTGTTCATACGCTTTCAATGATGATGACTTTGGCTCTCAGATTCATTCCCGTACTTATTGATGAAATCGACAGGATAACAAATGCCCAGAAGGCAAGGGGAGCCGATTTTGAAACAGGCGGACTTATTAAAAAAGCTCAGGCTATGATACCGATTATAGTTCCTCTGTTCATTTCATCCATTAAGCACGCTTACGAACTGGCTGATGCTATGGACTGCCGCTGTTATACAGACGGAAGCGGCAGAACAAGAATGAAGCAGATGAAAACGAAAGCGTCTGATTACGCAGCTCTTTTTGTTTCTTTAGTATTTGTCACGGCGCTGATACTTTGCAATTATGCTCCGTTTATAACCGGTTTAACCTTTTTCAATACGGTGATTTGATGAAAAATTATCTTGTTACTATTGCATATGACGGAACTGACTATCACGGCTGGCAGGTCCAGCCTAACGGAATAACCGTTCAGCAGACAGTTCAGGACGCTGTTGAGAAAATTCTCGGCAAAAGAGAAAATATCATCGGATGCAGCAGGACTGATGCAGGCGTTCATGCAAATGAGTTCTGCTTTAATATGAGAACGCATAAAGATATTATACCTTTCCGTTTTGTAGGTGGAATGAATGCCGTTCTGCCTGATGACATTGCCGTAAAAAATTGTCAGGAAGTCGATATTGATTTTCACGCAAGGTATGACTGCAAAGGTAAAGAATATGTATATAAAATATGGAATTCACCGTCAAGAAATCCTTTCTGCGAGGGCAGATATCTGCACTATAAAAAGAAGATTGATGCTTCTTTTTTGAATGAACAAGCTCAGCAAATCGTCGGAAAACATGACTTTTCATCTTTTTGCGCATCTAAAAGCAGTGTTGAGGATACTGTCAGAACGGTTGAATACTTCAGCGTTTCATCTTCTGAAGAAGAGGTCATTTTTAAGGTTAAGGCTGACGGTTTCCTTTATAATATGGTCAGGATAATGATCGGCACACTGCTTGAGGTGTCGGAAGGGAAAATCCCGGCGGATACTATCGGCGATATTATCGAATCCAAGTCCCGAGAAAAGGCGGGCAGAACCGTACCGCCGTACGGATTGTATCTCAATAAAGTTTTTTATTATATAGGAAACTGATCTGGTTATGATCAGTTTGCATTTAACAAGAAAACGCCTTTAAACCACCAAAATTCGGGGTTTGGGTTGATTCGTCAAACATATTTTCTTATTAAATTCTACGGAAGTGAATATATGAGTAAAAAAAATAAAACCGGTAAAATTATTCTTTCAAAAGGATTAATGACTGCTTTAAAAATCGTATTTATTGTTTTTATAATTTTATCACTCATTTTTATTGCCGCAAGAACTATCGGCGGAGTTACTTTAAAGAGCCTTGTCAGCGATATCAAGACATCTGTTTCTAATCTCGGAACTGGGGAAGGGTATCCTTACAGACTTTCAGGCACGGATATTGAGAAGACTTTTTCCGATTCGTCAAATATATTTGTTTTTTGTGAGAATAAGACAATGCTCCTCAGTCCGAGCGCAAAAAAAATCTCTGATATTCCTGTTGAATACGGAACTCCCGGAATCAACTTTAATAATGGAAAAGCAGTGGTTTTTGACCGTGATTCAGGTCAATACCGAATTCAGAGCAGCTCAGAGATTATTTATGAGCAGGATCTTAAAGATAAAATTATTTCGACTGCGGCAATAAGCAGGAACGGAACTTGCGCAGTTGCTTATATTGATGAAAATTCGCATAACATTTTTGAAGTTTTCAATAAATCTGAGAAGAGCATTTTTAAATGGGATCTTTCTTCTGAAAGAGTTACGTCTGTTGACATTTCAGATGACAACAAATATGCGGTTGTGAGTACGGTATACTCTAAAAATGCTGAAATGAATTCCAAAGTTTATGTTTTCAGGTTTGACAGCAAAGATTATGTTTCCTGTTTTGATTTTTACGGCGATGCGGTTGTAAATGTTTCATATAACAAGCATCATGATATTGCGGTTATCTCTGACAATGGCAGAAGCTATATTGAAGATAATACTTCGCTTCAGGAACAGTTTGATTTCAGCTCTGATGTTCTCTATAAAGCAACGGACAATAAAAGTTCAGTCAGCGCTGTTGCCCTTCGCAAATACGGAGGAGATACGTTCGGCACCGTAAAAGTGTTTAATGGTAAGGATTTTTTATACAGTATTGATACTGAAAAAGAGCTTAGAGGCGTTTCTGTTTATAATAATAAAATCTGTATACTTACGGCAGGAGAAGCTCTTATTTATAATAAAAAGGGCGAAAAAACAGATGATATAAAGCTTGATTCTGTATTTGATGATGTTATTCTTAAAGGCAGAAAAGTATATCTTATAAATTCATTAGAGATAGAACGAAAGAAGTTTTAATAATTACCGTTGTTATTCTTATTTGATCTGAAAGGCAGAATTTAACATGGATTTTATTAAAATTTACATAATGGACATAATTTTATTATTGATATTTTTAATTTGTCTGTTATATTATTATCTGAAAGGATTTGTCAGATCAATTCTCGGCTTTGCTTCGCTTTTTGCAAGCGCTGTGCTTACAAGAGTGCTCTCACCGTTTGCTGTAAGATATTTTTGCGCAAATGTTGATTATTTCAAATCCGATTTCGGCGAGTATAAAGCCAATATAGTTTCTGTTGCGGCTCTTTTTGTTTTTCTGAATATTATATTTAAAATTATAATTTTCATTATTGATAAAGCGGCTAAGCTTCCTGTTGTAAAAACAGTAAATAAATCTCTCGGACTGCTGCTCGGAGCATTAAGCGGACTTATTGTTGTTGCGGTATGTATAATGGTTGTTAAGTTTATTATTTTATTTGACGTACCGCAGATAAGGCAGGCTGCTGATAATTCATTGATAATCAGATTATATTCTGAGTTGATTATCTATATTTATCCGACAATAAATCGGTTTATTCAAGGAGGACTTAAATAATGAAGGAATTACTCAAAGACTGGAATACAATACCAAACTGGCTTTCTTATCTGAGAATAGTGCTTGTCCCTGTTTTTGCGGTATTGTTTTTAAAGGGATATATCGGCTGGGCGCTTATAGTGCTTGCAATATCCGGTCTATCTGATTTCTTTGACGGTAAAATTGCCAGAAAGTATAATCAGGTTTCGGAACTCGGAAAGATTATCGACCCTGTTGCCGATAAACTCACTCAGATAACGATAGCCGTTCTTTTTTACATATATTTCAAAAATTCATCGGTTGACCTCATTAAATCCTTCAGTTGGGTATTTCTTATATTTGTTATTAAAGAACTCGTTATGGTTGTTTTCGGCGGTCTGATGCTTTTGCTGAATATGCGACCAGGCGCCGCTGAAATCTTGGGTAAAGCCGCTACAATGGTATTTTATATTGTAATGATCTTCATTGTTCTTTTCGGACCGGAGATCGGCTTCTTAAAAAGTATATTTGTACTTCCCGATATAGTTTTGCTGATACTCGTTATAATTTCAGCTTTAATGACAGTAACTGCTTTTCTGGGTTATTTACCTGGAACGTTTAAAATGTTTAAAGAAAAATATAAAAAAGGTTAATTTTTACAGGAGAAAATAATGAAACAGGTTCTTTGCAGTAAGTGTAAAATCCGTCCTGCCGTTATATTTATGACAAAGATGGACGGAGATAAGAAATCAGATTCTGAGGGATTGTGCCTGAAATGCGCTATGGAAGCAACAGGTCCAATCAAACAGATGATGGAAAATATGGGTATAACGGAAGAAGACGTTGACGCAATGAGCGATCAGTTCGGCGCTATGATGGGCATGGGTGAAGACGGCGAAGGTTTTGAGCCTGGCGGAATACCTACGTTTCCTTTTATTCAGGGAATGATGGGCAATAAAGCTGACGAGAGCGAGAGCGTAAATACCGAAACTAATGAAAAAGAAGATAAAAACGATAATGGCAGCAAAAAGAAGAAAGGCGAAAAGAATAATAAAAAGAGAAAGTTTTTGCCTCTTTATTGTACAAACCTTACCCAGCGTGCCCGTGAAGGCAAGATAGACAGAATAATCGGCAGAGATAACGAGATTTACCGTACAATTCAGATCCTTTGCAGAAGAAGTAAAAACAATCCCTGTCTTATCGGTGAGCCGGGCGTCGGTAAAACTGCTATTGCAGAAGGTCTTGCCATTAAGATTGCCAACGGTGAAGTTCCCGCTAAGCTTGCAAATAAAGAAATTCATCTTCTTGATCTTACAAGTCTTGTTGCAGGTACTCAGTTCAGAGGTCAGTTTGAAGGCAGAGTTAAAGGTCTTGTTGAAGAAGTTAAGGCTGACGGCAATATCATTCTTTTTATTGACGAGGTGCATAACCTTGTAGGTACGGGCGGCGACGCTGAGGGTTCAATGAATGCTGCCAACATATTAAAGCCTGCCCTTTCAAGAGGAGAGGTTCAGATTATCGGCGCTACTACTTTTACAGAATACAGAAAGTATATTGAAAAAGACGCCGCACTTGAAAGAAGAATGCAGTCCGTAAAAGTTGAGGAACCGTCGATTGAAGATACCTGTGAAATGCTCAGAGGCATCAAGGAATATTATGAGAATTTTCACAGAGTCAAGATAAGCGATAATCTTATTTACAAAGCTGTTACTCTTTCTGAGCGTTTTATAAACGACAGATTCCTGCCGGATAAAGCTATCGACCTTTTGGATGAAGCCTGCACATGCGCCAATCTCAGAAATAAAGAAATCAGCGAGCAGGAAAAGGCAGAAGCAAAAGTTGCTGAGCTTAAAGTAAAGCAGCAGGAGCTTATGGAAGACGCTGAAATAATTGATTACGAAGCTATTTCGAAGATTAAGAGCGAAATAATCATGACTCAGGCAAGGATCGATGAGCTTGAAAAGATTACAAAAGACCTGCCTGTAACTGAGGATGATCTTGCAAGAGTAATTCAGCTATGGACCGGAATCCCTGCTCAGAAAATTGTTGAAAGCGACTTGAGAAGGCTTGCCGATCTTGATAAGAAGCTTAAAGCAAAGGTGATCGGTCAGGACGAAGCTGTTGATCTTGTTTCTGCCGCTATCAGAAGGGGCAGAGTTCAGATAAGTCCGAGAAGAAAACCGGCGTCATTTATATTTGTAGGTCCTACCGGAGTAGGTAAAACCGAACTTGTCAAACAGCTTGCCAACGAACTGTTTGACACTCCCGAAACGTTAATCAGGCTTGATATGTCCGAGTTTATGGAAAAGCACAGCGTATCGAGAATTATCGGTTCACCTCCCGGATATGTCGGATATGATGAAGCGGGTCAGCTTACTGAAAAAGTTCGCCGCAAACCTTACAGCGTCATTTTGTTTGATGAGATCGAAAAAGCTCATCCTGATGTTATGAATATTCTTCTTCAGATTCTTGATGAAGGAAAAATCACCGATGCTCAGGGCAGAACGGTTGCGTTTGATAATACTGTTATCGTTATGACTTCAAACGCAGGAAGCGAGCGTCCTGACGCAGCGCTTGGCTTCGGCAAGAGCGCAGCTGTTGCTTCAGGAGAAAAAGCAATGAAAGCTTTGCGCGAATTCTTAAGACCTGAATTTATCGGCAGGGTTGATGAGGTTGTTGTTTTTAAACCTCTTTCACAGGATGATTTTGAAAAGATTGCCGTTCTTATGCTTGATGAACTTATAGAGCCTTTGAGAGATAAGGGTATAGAGTTTACTTATAGTGATGACGCTGTTAAGCTGATTGCCGAAAAATCTATAGGCGGATCACGAGGAGCAAGAGAACTAAGGAACTATATCAGACGCAACGTTGAAGATAAGATTGCTTCTCTTATCGTTAACAGCGTTGATTCTCCGATTGATTCGGTTTCCGCATCAGTTGAAGACGGAGCATTGATTATTAAATAATAAACATTTAACGGTACAGCCAAAACTGTACCGTTATTTAATATCTCTTCCGTTTTCTTTTTGAATTGTTTTTGTTTGCAGAGAGTATTCCTGCCGTGCCGGCGCATACAAGCATTGCTCCCAGCGATGTCCAGCCCGTTATGCTGATTGCTGATTTGCTGAAAAAAACCGAAACGGCGGCAACTATAAAAAAGAGAGGAAGGGCGCTTATCAATCCGATAATGAATCCGTTCTTTTTTACCGGGACAACAGCAAGATAACCGCATATAAATCCGCTTGCTGATGCAGGTATCAGCATGAAAATTCCGAAAACTGAGTTATTTAAATTGTTTTTAAAAACGATAACTGCAATCAAAGCAGTAATCAGGAAGTATACTGCTGAGCCAGAAAATACTCCTGAAAGAATTCCTATCATAATTTTTCTGATGTTTGTATTGTTTTGCTTGTTTTTCTTTTTAATATTTTTTTCGGGCATAATAAAACCTCCTCATAACAATGTATGAGGAGGAATTTTCATTTATGACGGATTATTTTATGCGAAGCATTTTTCGGCAGCTCTTTGCAAATTTCAAAGCTTTTAATTGCCTTATATGATACGTTCTTTTCGTTAATTTTTTTAATGATTTTAGCGATTGTATCTCTGTCTGCTTCTGTTACGATTTTTGCGCATACCGCAGTTTCTCCGAAGTCGTTTTTTCCTTCATAAACCAAAGCTTCGTCGATTTTTTTGTTTTCCGTAAGCTGCATTTCGAGTTCTTCCGGAAAAACGTTTTTACCGTTAGCGGCAATAATTACATTTTTCAGTCTTCCTGTTATTCTGCAGTATCCATTGCCGTCAATAGTACCGAGATCGCCTGTGTGAAAAAATCCATCATCATCTGTACTTTTTATGATTGTGCCGTCATCATTCATATAACCGAGCATGACCATAGGTCCTCTTACACAGAATTCACCGACGCCGTTTTCATCGCAGTCAATAAGTTTAACGTCGGCAGAAGGAATCGGCTTTCCTATACTGTCATATACGGGAGTAATATCATTGTTGCAGATCGCAATAGGGGAGCATTCTGTGAGTCCGTAACCCTGAATTGCTGCGATACCGAGTTTTCCGAATGAAGAAAGAATCTCGCTGTTGACCGGAGCGGCTCCGCAGACAAGTAATTTCAAATTGCCGCCCATTGCTTCAAGAATCTGTTTTTTCGGTACAATAGGAAGCCTGAATAAAGGTTTCATTTTTTTGTAGAATGCCTCGAGAATTAAAGGTACGACGATAAGCTCGTGAGGAGCATATTCTTTTATTTCACGGTATAGTTTTGTAAGTCCAGACGCAAAGCAGATAGTTACACCCTTTGAAAGACAGCAAATAAACGTTATAGTACATTCATAAGTGTGGTGAAGCGGAAGAATCGACATTATCTTTTCGCCTCTGCTTATTTTTACAATTCGCATTATTGAGTTGATATCTGAACAGATATTGTATTGGCTAAGCGCAACAGCTTTTGATTTTCCTGTTGTGCCTGATGTGAAAAGTATTACGGAAAGTGCATCTTTGTCTTTTTGAGGAAGTTCTGTATCAAGAGCGTTAGTCAAAATAACTTTGCTGAAATCAATAAAATCAGGATGCAATTCTTTATCGTCTAACAGAATTATCTGTAAATCTTCTATCGCTTCATCTTTGATTTTGCGGTAAACTTTTGTACTGCAGAACAGTAAACGGACTTTAGCTCTTTTTAAAATATTCAGTATTTCGTTGCCCGGCAGTTCTTTATCAACAGGTACAACGGCGTTTGTATAAACGGCGCATGCCATATATGCTGTACACCAGTTTATGCTGTTTTCGCCGCATACAGCGGTGTTTTTATCTCCAAGATCACTTTTTTTAAGAAAATCACCGGCGCTCATAATATTTTTCCTGAATTCAGAATATGTTAGCTGAACAGTTTCTCCGTTCTTTTTCTGAATAAAAGCAGGCTCGTTTTGATACGTTTGAGCGCAGTAATCAATAATCTGACTGAAATTATCAAAATCTTTTACGTCGTAATAATTCATAAGAACACATCCGTTTCTTATTATTTTTTAGCCGAGGAGTTTATTTACTGCGGCAAGACGAACGCATATGCAAAGAACTTCCACAGCTTGCGTGAGTTCGTCAATGTCGGGATAGCTGGGAGCGATTCTTATGTTGCTGTCATCGGGATCAATGCCATAAGGGTATGTTGCTCCGACGTTTGTGAGAGTAACTCCTGCTTCTTTGCAGAGTCTGCCGACTTCCTTTGCGATGCCTTTCATTACGTAAAGACTGATAAAATATCCGCCGTTTGGCTTTGTCCAGCGGGCAATTCCAAGTCCATCAAGGTTATTTTTAAATCCGTCAAGAACTGCCTCGAATTTTGGACCGATGATCGCTGCGTGCTTTTTCATATGTTCATTTATTCCTTCAACATTTTTAAGGAATCTTACATGACGGAGCTGGTTTACTTTATCATGACTGATTATCTGTGCAGTCATTCTCTTTTTGATCTCTTTTATGTTGTTTTCACTTGCTGCAAGAGCGGAAATTCCGGCGCCGGGGAAGGTGATTTTTGACGTGGATACAAATTCTATGAACATATCTTCGCTTCCGGCTTTAGCGGCTTCGTCAAATATATTGAGAAGTGAATCGGGCGTTTCTGTGCAGTCGTGAACTATATAAGCGTTGTCCCACATTACTCTGAAATCTTTTGCGGCAGGTTTTAATGCGGCAAAACGTTTTACAACTTCATCTGAAAACGTAATTCCTTCAGGATTTGAATACTTCGGAACGCAGAAAAGACCTTTGACATTTTCGTTCTTTATGTATTCTTCAATCATATCCATATCGGGGCCGTTTTCATCCATCGGAATGTTAATCATTCTGATCCCCATATTTTCAAGGATACCGAAATGTCTGTCATAACCAGGTACGGGACATAAGAAAGCGACGTCGTCAACCTTGCTCCAAGGCTTGCATCCCGATGCTCCGAAAAGCATACACTGAGCAATATAGTCATACATTATATTTAAACTTGACGCACCGAAAATAATAACATTTTCGCTTTTTACTCCGAGCAGGTCGGCAAAAAGCTTTTTGCATTCGGAAATTCCATCCATAATGCCGTAGTTTCTGACGTCAAACCCGTTATCTGTTCTGTAATCGCTGTCTGATTGAAGAATATCGTTCATTGAATTGCTCAGATCAAGCTGAGCTTTGTTGGGCTTTCCTCTTGACATATCAAGAGAAAGTCCTTTTGATTTGATTGCTTCATATTCTTCAAGTAATTCTTTCTGAAGGGTGAGAAGTTCATCCCTGCCTAAATCAGTATATTTCAATTTGTTTTCCTCCAAAAATACAGGCAGATTAATAATCTGCCCGTAATCATCATATTTATTTTAATTTATGCTTCCGCTTTATCCTTATCAATAGTCTTAGCTATAAATTCCTTTATCTTAGCTTCATATTCATCTTTTGCGTTATAATAGCTGTAAGCATGAATTGTATCCGGTACCCAAAGATAATCTTTCTCAACAGGGCATGCTTCATAAAGCTTTTTGCCGAATTCAAACGGTACGAAATCATCTGTTGCGCCGTGAATGAAGAGCATCGGATTCTTTGCTTTATACATATTGCCGAGAGGATCAGCGTCACTGAACGAATAGCCGGCTTTTAATTTGCAGACCAAGCTGGCGGCTTTAACGAGCGGCGGGAATTTAAATCCGATAAGACCTTTGAGAGTATCGTTAAGCTGATCGTAAGCTGAAGAATATCCGCAGTCCTCAATAACGAGCTTAACCTGCTCAGGCGGATCCATCTCGTTGCAGAGCATTACTGTAGCAGCACCCATTGAAATACCGTGAAGGATGATTTCAATATCTTTTCCGAATCTGTCAATAAGGTAGTTTACCCATAATAAAATGTTCTTTGAATCAAAAGAGCCGAAACCGATATATTTACCTTCGCTTC
This sequence comes from Oscillospiraceae bacterium, assembly GCA_902789095.1. Lineage (GTDB taxonomy): Bacteria > Bacillota > Clostridia > Oscillospirales > Acutalibacteraceae > CAG-488. The sequence goes on from CADAMY010000025.1 coordinate 29,622, forward strand.
TGCCGTGAGCAGTAAGGTCGGGGAGAAGGTAATTGTAGCCCATCTCATAATGATAGAAAGGCATTATATGGCTGAATTCATCGGGACCGTTGCACTTGTAGCCGTGAACGCAGATAACGAATCTCTTTGATTCTGTCTCAGCAGGAAGGAACCATGCTTTCATGTTAAGACCGTCAAAGCTCTTGATGCTGACATCTTCAGGATTGAGGTCATACAGACGCTGATTATTTCTTTTTCTTATTTCGGCTCTCTTTATGTAGATTTCCTCAGTTTCAGGCTTTTTCTCTTTCGGTCTGTTGATAGCAAAGCTGCATGCATAAACTGCAGCTCCGCAGAATACAGCAAGAAGAGCTGCAAGAACGATAAGTAAAATTTTGATAACAGTAAGTGCCATAAATATTCTCCTTCATTATTTATCTCTTAAAAGTTTTGAAAGTTCGTCCATAAAAGTATTGATGTCTTTAAATTGACGGTATACAGACGCAAATCTGACGTAAGCGATTTCATCAATGTCTTTCAGCTTATCCATAACCATCTCACCGATATGTACGGAAGTAACTTCACGGTCGAGCGAATTCTGAAGAGAAGTTTCAATATCGTTAACCATCTTGTCAATGGTATCAATCGAAACCGGGCGCTTTTCACAGGAACGAAGAATACCTCTGAAAAGCTTATCTCTGTCAAATTCTTCACGCGATTTGTCTTTTTTTACAACTATTATAGGTACGTTTTCTATAATTTCGTATGTGGTGAATCTTTTACCGCAGTTCATACATTCTCTGCGCCTGCGGATTTTTTCGCCTTCATCGGTAGGTCTTGAGTCGATAACCTTGCTTTCTGCAAATGAACAGAACGGACATTTCACAAAATCACTTCCTTGCATAATTTTGTTTATTATAACATATTTATACATTTAAATTCAACTGTAAAATATTATTTTTATAAATTATTTTATATTTTATAAAAAATAACAACCATAATTTGCATCGATTGTATAATATTTTGCATTTTAACAAATTTTATTATTAAATTATTGAAAAAAATAAAAAATAATACTTGAAAAATATGTTCACGTCTGTTATAATACAGTTACCGATTTTAGAAAGGGAGAAATTCTGATGAAAAAAACAGCAAAACTAATTTCAATCGTATTATGCCTGATGATAGCATTTGGTACTGTATTTGCTATTGCTGTCAATGTCAGCGCAGCAGGTGCACCTTCTTTTGAATTGCTGACTGAAAAAGTTGATGATGATACAATCAGTGTTACAGTCAAACTTGTTTCCGGCGGATTTAATGCTTTTAATGGTGTGTTTGAAGTTACTGACGGTGTTACATGCACAAAAATCAAACAGGGTAGTGCATGGAAAGATTTCAAATACAACGAAGAAGAGGAAGGAAATCCTATTGTTCCTGTTGTTGGCAATCCTGATACTGGTATGTTTGGATGTTCATGTGTTACAACTTTTGAAGAAAAAGGTGAATTCGTTGTTGCAACATTTGACGTTGACTTCAGCAAGGCTTTTTCAATTACATTAAAAACTGATGTTTGTAAAGTTGGCGACGACGATGTTACAAGTGCGGTTAAGTCTGCAACTTATGAATATGTTCCTGATCCCGTAGATCCTGTTGATCCCGTAGATCCTGTTGATCCCGTAGATCCTGTTGATCCCGTAGATCCTGTTGATCCCGTAGATCCTGTTGATCCCGTAGATCCTGTTGATCCCGTTGATCCCGTTGATCCTGTTGATCCCGTAGATCCCGTTGATCCTGTAGATCCTGTTGATCCTGTTGATCCCGTAGATCCTGTTGATCCCGTAGATCCCGTAGATCCTGTTGATCCTGTAGATCCTGTAGATCCTGTTGATCCTGTTGATCCCGTAGATCCTGTTGATCCTGTTGATCCTGTTGATCCCGTTGATCCCGTT
>CADAMY010000026.1 GCA_902789095.1 Oscillospiraceae bacterium
TCTCTGGAATATCTGCCTTTTTATCAGGCTCAAGAAACCAAATTTCTTTGCATCATATTTTTTTGAGAAAAGTGTTACCTATCATTGACGACTCTACAATTTGATGAGTCGATTTTTTCAATATCTGTTCCGTTATATAATATTAAGCCGCCCTGCTTCTGCCAGAATCTGAGCAGCAGTTTTAAAAACGTTGATTTACCGCAGCCGCTCTCGCCTATAATTCCGACTATCTCGCCCTTTTCGGCGCGCATATCAACGCCTTTGAACAGCTCAGTTTCACTTTCGTAAGAGAACGTAAGATTCTTTGTTTCAAGTCGGCTGAATTCAAATTCAGCTCCGTTTTCAACAGGAGTCACGGCAGGCTTTTCTTCAAGCAGGTCGAGCACACGGTCGCCGCCTGCAAACGTCTGAGTGAGATTCGACGGCAGAGCCGCAACGGCTATAACGGGTCCGAAGCTTGAAAAAACAGCGGTTACGCCTATAATCATTCTGCCGGGAGTCAGTAAACCTTTGCCGACAAGTAAAATCGCGCATACGAGCGTCAGCAGTAAAAAGAATGAAACCGATAATTCCACCGCAGCGGATGCAGATGATGAAAGCTTTTTAATTTTCTTGGTTTCCTGCACAAGCTGATCGGATTTTTTATTGACTTCTTCTTTTCGTGATTCGCCTGAATTGCTCATTACTATTTCTTTAACACCCTTGATGCTGTCAAGAAAAAAAGCGTTGAACGACGCAAATTCTTCACGATATTTTACGCCCGGCTCTTTCATCTTTGACGATGAAATGAGCGGCAATATTATTCCCGTTGTCACATACCCGACAAGAGCTGTGAGCGCAAGATACGGACTCGCCGCAAGCGATACAAAAATCAATACGGAAGCGCTGACCAGAACGGCGATACATATAGGCGAAATAGTATGGGCATAAAAGACTTCGAGCGTTTCAATGTCCGAAGTGATCATTGCGATGATACTGCCCTTCTGCTTTGTTTCAAGCTTTGCCGGGCAAAGAATGCGAAGCGCTCCGAATATTTTATCACGCAGCGCCGCAAGAAGCCTGAAAGCGATGTAGTGATTGCTGTACTGCTCAATATATTTAAGCAGTCCTCTTAAAACTCCGCTGCCGACGCAAAGCGCAATAATTACGGGATACGAAAGCGAGACTGCTTCACCCAAAGCCTTGGCAACGCCTATTGACCCGAATACCGTTACGCCCATAGCGCAGATAAAACCGAGACTGCCGTTGATGACGGCAAGCGCCATGATATATGACAGACTGCCGAGCAGAACGATAAGGCTCGCCATAATTTTTGCCGAACTTCGGCGCAGTTTTTTGCTTTTCATGCGAGCACCTCCGTATATCCTTTTTCAAGCGAGCGCTGTGTGCTATAAAGCGAAGCGTAGCCTTTATCAAGCCGCATAAGTTCTTCGTGCGACCCTGATTCTGTGATTTCTCCGTTTTTCATGTAATAGATTTTATCGGCGGAAACAACGTTTTCGAGTCTGTGAGAAATAACGATAACACTGCTGTTTTTGCTCAGACTCCTGATGTTTTCCATTATGATTTTTTCGCTTTCAACGTCTATGTTGCTTGTCGCTTCATCAAAAATATAAAGCTTTACCGGCTTGATAAGTCTTATGGCAAGAGCCAGCCTCTGCTTCTGACCGCCGGATATATTTTCGGCGTCTTCGTTGATTATTTTGTCAAGCCCTCCGTTTTCCGAAATAAAATCATACATATTGACTTTTCTGAGCGACTGATATATTTCTTCGTCGGTAACATCTTTATTGATGAGCCTGAAATTTTCACGCACAGAAACGTTGAAAATATATGTTCCTGATGTTACGACGCAAATGTTGTCATAGTACGAATTGCGGTCCAGCTCCTCTATTCTCGTTTTGCCGACGCTGATGATACCGTCGGTACATCTCAACGCTCCTGTGATAAGTCCGGCGAGAGTTGATTTGCCGCATCCGCTCTCACCTGCCAATGCAGTCATACCCGTTTTGCCGATCTGAATTGAAATATCGTCTATTACTCCGCGGCTTTCGTTATAAGAGAACGAAACGTTTTTAAGCTCGATTTCGGCTGATTCAAACGGCTTGTTCCCCCATTCAGGATCGGGAGAATCAAGAAGCTCGATTATCTTTTTGCCTGCGCTCAGTCCGTTCATTGCAACGTGGAAAGCAGAGCCGAAAGCCCTCAGCGGAAGGGAAAACTCAACCGCTACGAGCACAAGAAACAAAGCTTTAGCGCTCTCGAGTCCATGCCATGCAGACCATACGGCTATTGCTATTCCGCCGCCTGCGCCGCCGTAAGCGACCAGATCCATAATCGTAGTGCTTGCAAGCTGCATAACAAGCACCTTCATTGTAATTTTGCGGAATTCTTCTGATTTTTCATTCATTCTTTTATGCTGACGGCCGTCTGCTTTGAATATTTTGAGCTCTTTCATTCCCTGCACGCTGTCAAGAAATGCATCACCCATAGACGTATATTTGCCCCAGTACTTTGCAAATATCTTTTTGGCATACTTTGAAACGGCAATAATCGAAACCGGAATAAGCGGCACACAGCAGATAAGAAGCACGGCATATTTCCAGCTAATGCCGACACACACAAAGAAAAGCAGGAACGGACACATCATAGCGTAAAAGAACTGCGGAATGTATGATGAAAAATATAAATCAAGCTGTTCAACACCCTCTATTGAAACCTGTGTAAGGCCTGCCATATTCAGTCCGTCGGCGCTGCGGAGTCCGAGCCTGATAGTTTTGCCGTATATCTTTTCACGCAGGCTTTTTTTGACCTCTCTGCCGATCGTGTCTTTCAGTCCTCCCGAAACTCTGGTGCCGATATATCTTACAACTATGGCGCAGAAAAGACCGATAAGCGGAAAAATATATCCGCTTATTTCGGTATAAGCAAGACTGAGCGCAATGATTCTGCAGATAAAAGCCGTAATCGTTATATTTGCCGCAAAGCAGATTATCATAGAAGCAACCGAAAAATAAATATACTTTTTATTTTTTCCCAGCAGTTTCATCAGGTTTTTATCAATCATTGTCAAGCTTCCTCTTTTCCTTCTTCGTTTCAACTAAATGCCTGACTGCGACAATCGGGTGGTCAGACATCATTCTCGGACCTGAATACCGCATAACTGCCCTGATTTTTTCGCGCATATCGGGCTTATAGCAATGTATTCTGCAGTTTGAGCAGAACGGCTTATTGTCCCCGTGAGGACATTTGCTGCGCCGCAGTTTTGCATATTCCAGCAGTTGAGAGCACTCGCTGCACAGACTTCCTTTCGGCGCTCCATGGTTTTTGTGACAATACTTTTTTATCATCAGTTCCACAATTTCAATTTCACTTTTCTGATTCATAATATCAAGCCGATTCGATTAGTCGAAGCTAACCTTTTGGACACAGTTCTCCTTACTTTCTGAGTTTTTAAATATTAATTCTTATTTATGTTTTCTTTTCCACGGAATACAGCGATTAACGTTTTTGCAGTAAGTTTTGTACTCCTCGCCGAACGCTTCATACAGCCACTTTTCTTCTGTATTTTTCATAAGCAAAGTCATAAACGCCCAGTAGCAAAACGGCAGCAAAAGCAGCCACAGATTGCCGGCAATGAGCAAAGCTCCTGTATTCACAAACATTATTGCAGTATAAATCGGGTTGCGGCAGTATGAATATATACCGCCTGTCACGAGCGTGTTGCTCTTGATCCCGTCGTCAATTTTTGCAAGAATAACGGCGGCGATCCATACGGCGATACCGCCGAGAATAAAGATGATACCAAGCACAATAAAAGGTATTTTAAGCGCCGGAATACTGCCTGATTTAAACAGCATTTTTGAAAGAATTATCATTATGATGCTCAGAGCCGAAATAACTATTGCGTAAACCGGTCCGACTCCGTAAACCGGAAGCTGCTGTTTATTTTTTCAATGAAATTCAATACAGAACGGCTTGATTTAGTATCGAGAGCGCCTGTAAGCTCGTCGCACAAAAGAAGCTTCGGATTTTTGACCATTGCGCGGGCAATAGCCACCCTCTGCTGCTGACCGCCCGAAAGCTCACGGGGAAAACGGTATCTGTATTTATCAATTTCAAGCGCGCTGAGAATCTCGTCAGTCGAAAGCGGATTGTCAGAAATTTCTGCTACGACCTCAACGTTTTCTTCCACGGTAAGATCCGGAATCAGATTATAAAACTGAAAAACAAATCCGACGCCTGCTTTTCTGTATTTTGTAAGCTCCTTTTTAGTCATGCCCGTCACTTTTTCACCGTCAACGGTTATAGTGCCTGAATCAAGTGTATCAAGACCACCGATCATATTTAAGAGCGTGGATTTACCTGAACCCGACGGGCCGAGGATCACGCATATTTTGCCTTTTTCCAAAGAAAAATCAACGCCGTCAAGCGCAAAAACAGCCGCTTCGCCTGTGCCGTATTGCTTTTTTGCTCCGTTCACTTCAATAAACATAATATATTTCGCTCCTTTAAAATGCTGAACAACCAACCGGTTAGTTAGTCTTAACTAACAAAATGGTATCACTATTTCACTCAAAAATCAAGACTCTTATCAGAAAAATTATTGTATAAAACATCAAATATAAATACAACCGCCCTGACGGGCTGTTCAGAGCGGTTATTTATAAGGATTATCCTGCATAAAAACAGGCGGCCAGAATTCCGGCGTTTGAGCGCCGATCTTTAATTTGAAATCGCAGTAATCCTCGTCTTCAAAGCAGGTGTGTTCATGGTAAAGCGGCGCACCGAGCACGCCGAACATAACGTAGTCAAGATTGCACAGATACGGCATATATTCTTCATATCCGTATTTCTTTGCAAAATTCGAGAGCGGACAGACCAGATTATGATATTTGTTCATTCCTTTTCTGAATTTTTCCATATTATTCCTGTAATGCTCATGCATAATATAAACTCCCCTTCTGTTTAATACTGAATTTATATTTATCCTCAAAAGTATTATTAAACAATCCACGATGAGCTTTCAGCCTGCAGATCAGCCATACGGCGGAAGATACCGTTTTCATTTTCATAAAGAACATCAGGAGCGCCGGTTTCCGCAACCTTGCCGTTTTTAAGTACAATAATTTTATCCGCCGCCTCAACAGTGCGCAAACGATGGGCGATAACCAGCACAGTTTTGCCGCTGAGCAAACGTGATATCGCACCCTGCACCTTTGTTTCATTTTCTACATCCAGTGATGCAGTTGCCTCATCCAGCAGTACAATCGGAGCATCTTTGAGAAGCGCTCTTGCTATGGAAATGCGCTGACGTTCACCACCCGAAAGTTTCGCTCCGTTTTCACCAATCGGCGTTTTATATCCTTCCGGCATCTTCAGTACAAATTCATCACAGTTTGCCGCCTTTGCTGCTGCAAGGACTTCTTCATCTGTTGCGCCGTGCTTGCCAAGGCGTATATTTTCCATTACAGTGTCGTCAAACAGTACCACGTCTTGAAACACCATTGAATAATCGGTAAGAAGCACCTCAGGATCAACTGCGGAAATATCTTGACCGCCGACTTTGATGCTTCCGTCGGTTATATCCCACAGCCTTGCCGCCAGTCTGGCGCATGTGCTTTTTCCTGATCCGGAAGGACCGACAAGTGCAGTTATCTCTCCTTCTTTTGCAGTGAAACTTACACCGGAAAGCACCTGATGGTCATCATAAGAGAAGCTTACGTTGTCAAAAACTATATCATGCCCGCCAGGTTTGAATTCACTTGCGCCATTCATAATAGGAGTATCATAGATTTCATTGATACGCGATGCGGATATCTGAGACATAAACATCTCGGCTATGAGAGCGAGACTTTGGTCAAACGGCGCATAAACACGGGTGATTACCATTAAGAACATAAACATCAGCATAAAATCAATTTTACCCGAAAGGATGAGAGATGCGCCGGTAAGAATCGTCGTTGCCACGCCTAACCTCATAATGACGGAAGCTCCGTTAACAAACAGACCTGTAACAAGCTCGCCTTTGACATTAGTTTTTTCACGACGGTCTATTTTTTCAAAAAGGTTCTCAAGGTACTGTTTTTCGCGATTTGCCGCGCGTATTTCACGAATATTTTCAAGCGATTCCTGGATTGAGTCCGATACGGCAACAGAGTCTGCTTTCAGTTTTTCGGAGTTACGCTTTGATATGCTGCGGCTGCCGAAAAGAAGTCCAAAAGCCACAGGTACTCCCCAAAGGCAGGAAAGAGCCATGCGCCAGTCATAAATAAAAAGAATAACCGCGATAATCGCTGTGGAAATATATGCTCCGTAAAGATAACCGAGGCAATGCGACCACACGTGTTCCAGCCTGTTGACATCATCCATTACAGTTGTAGTCAGATCTGCGATGTCACGCTTTCCAAACCATCCGAGCGACAGAGAGCGTAAACGTTCTGCAAGTGTCAGTCTTGTGTCCCTGACCTCGTTATATACCAGCCCGTAAGTTGTGCGATATTGCTGAAGATGAGTAATGAACGACAGCACAACAAACGCAGTAATCAAACCTATAAATATCCAAGCATTCGGCAGCGCGGCTTCGTTTGTCAGCGTATCCATGTACTTCTGCATCATAAAATACAGGATTCCCATACCTGCCATCATAATCAGATTAACGATAACAGTCCATGCCGCACCTTTTTTCGTATTATTTACGCCCTTATCTGTCAGTGCGTACTTTTTTTTGAATTTTTCACCGAACATCAAGCATCCTCCTTCCCGGAAGCAATCTTCCAATTCACTGCCTGATTATATTCTTTCCACATTCGCGCATACAGTCCGCCGCCGACGGACAGCGTTTTATGCGTTCCTTCCTCGACAACCTTGCCGTTTTCAAGCACGATGATATTATCAGCGCCTGCTACGGTGGAAAGACGATGCGCAATCATTATGACAGTGCGATCTTTTGTAAGAGTTTTCAGCGCTTTTTGAATCAGCGCTTCGTTTTCAGGATCGGCAAAAGCCGTAGCCTCGTCAAGTACGATGATCGGCGCATCTTTCAATATTGCCCTGGCAAGAGAAACACGCTGCTGTTCACCGCCTGAAAGATATGTTCCCTTTGTGCCGATAACAGTATCTATTCCATCGGGGAGCTTTTCAATAATGTCGTCGCAGCGTGCGGCGTGTAAAGCCGCTGTAACCTCTTCCCGTGTGGCATCCGGCCTTGCGGCACGGACGTTTTCAAGAATTGACGTTTTAAAAAGGCGTGTATTCTGAAAAACAAACGCGACCTTGTCCATAAGAACATGAGGATCTGTATTTTTGACGTTTACTCCTCCAACCAATACCTCACCGGATGAAACGTCCCAGAAACGCGGAATCAAGCATGCCGCCGTAGTCTTGCCTCCTCCGGACGGACCGACCAAAGCGATAGTCTGACCGGATTCAGCCTTGAAAGAAACGTGACTCAGAGCAGGATTCTCCGCTCCATCATATTTAAATGTGACGTCTCTGAATTCAACGGAGTTGTCGCCCGGCATCTGAGGATTTTTTGTTACTTCAAGCGTTGGCGCATCCATAACGGTATTGATGCGCGCTAAAGCCGTCTTGGCCAGCATTGTTCCTGACGCGGCAAACATAATGCGTGCAAGCGCAGTGGAAACTATTGCCGAAAAAACGGCATAAAAAGTGAAATCAGTAATAAATTCTGAAAAATCACCGTTTTTCAGCGCAGCAGGCGCCATCAGAAGGACTGCCGGAACAAGAAAAATAAAAGCGCCCTCTGTGAACGTGAGATTAATTGACTGAGGAACACGACACACACCGTCGGTATATTTCTGCGCCTTGGTGCTGTAATCGTCAATTGCCGTCTTAAAAGCTTTAAAAGAATAAACTGTCTGCTGAAAGACCTTGACTACAGGAATGCCGCGTACATATTCGGTTCCGGCTTTGCTCATTACGTCCTGCGCCGCCTGATATTCCATCATCAGCTTTGCGTTTTTGCCGCCCATCATCGTGAACATCGCCGCAACCGAAATTACAGCAGACAGCAAACACGCAAGACCCATGCGCCAGTCAAAAACGAACATAAGTACGATCATACCGATAAACAGGGCTGCTGTTCCGACGATATCTGCAAGATTGTGAGCAAGCAGTGTTTCAGTCTCGTTGGCTCCGTTGTCAAGACGGTTGCGTAAAAGACCTGAAGCATTGTTGTCAAAAAAGCCGAGCGGGGTTCGCATCAGATGTTCGATACCTTGCTTACGGATGTTTGTCGCCGTTCTGAATGCCGCCAGGTGTGTACACATCAATGCGCAGAAATAAACAATGATTCCGCCAAAGGCAAATATAAATGCAAGCCAGCCGTATTTTGAAATTTCTGTTGCTTCGCTCCAATTTGGAGCAACAGCAATAAGATCTCTTGCCGCAAGCCAAATACAGATATACGGAGCCATACCGAGCACCATAGCCGCAGCGGAAAGGAACAGGCCCAAAAAAGTCAGTACTTTGTACTTGCCTGCATAGTTCAGCAGTGTCGATACATCGCTTTTATTTTTTTCTTTTTTCATTTTTATCAATCATCCTTTCGTGACAAATTGAGAATTATATAAACTTTTATTATTGTATTGCTGATAACATTTTTTATAATGACCATCTTTCTCTTTCGCACCGTTAGTTAGTACTAACTGTTCGCTTCAAAATCAAGGGCTAATGCCCATGATCTTGTATTTGCAATTTATTATCCGAGCGCAACGTCAAGCGCCATCATCAGCGCAAATCCGAATGAAAACATAAGTACGCCGATATTCGAGTGTTCGCCTGCCGACATTTCGGGAATCAGCTCTTCCACCACGACGTAAATCATTGCGCCTGCCGCAAACGAAAGCAGATAAGGCATTGCCGGAACAAATAATCCTGCAAACAAAACAGTCAGCGCAGCGCCGATCGGCTCAACGGCGCCTGAAACGACGCCGTCAAAAAACGCTTTGCTTTTTGGCCTGCCTTCCGCGTGAAGCGGCATGGAAATAATCGCTCCTTCAGGAAAATTCTGAATTGCAATGCCAAGTGCAAGTGCAAACGCGCCGCCTGCGGTAATTTCCGCCGACTCTGACAACAGCCCGGCGTATACAACGCCGACCGCCATACCTTCCGGTATATTATGAAGCGTTACCGCCAGCACCATCATAGTTGTTTTTTTCGCTTTGCTTTTAAGTCCCTCGGCTTTGTCGGCATACATGTGAAGGTGAGGGATAATTCGGTCAAGCAAAAGCAGGAACAGAATTCCGAGGAAGAATCCTGCGACTGCAGGAACAAAAGACCACTTGCCTAAATTCTCGCTCTGTTCCATTGAAGGAATAAGAAGACTCCATACTGACGCCGCCGTCATAACTCCGGCGGCAAAGCCTGTCAACGCACGCTGTACTGTTCTGCCCAGCTCTTTTTTCATAAAGAACACGCACGCAGAGCCGAGCGCCGTTCCGATAAAAGGTATTATAATTCCTGCCGCAACTTTTACTATCATATAAAAGCTCCTCTCAGATATTCAGTTTAGATTCAGAGCCGGAGTCAGAGCAAAATATCAACTGTTTATTTTTTTGCAGTCACCGTGATCCACGCCTTTTTAGGATGATGATAAGATCTGACTTCTGCAAATCCTGCTGTAAGAAGGGCTTTTTCGATCTGCTCTTCCGTATAGCATTTCATTCCGTCAATTATTTTCTCGAACTTCAGTCCTGTTTCATCAGTTCCGTCAGACTCGTTGCAGATAAGGAAAGTTCCGCCCGGCTTCAAAACACGGCACACCTCTGAAAAACAATGCTCTATCCCCGGCCAGAAATAAACCGTCTCAAATGCGGTGGAAAGGTCAAACGAATTATCTTCAAACGGCAGTTCTGCCACGTTGCCCTGCACTACCCTGCACCTGCCTGCCGAGATCATTTCTTTATTATATTCTCTGGTTTTTTCAACGGACAGGTCAGAATAATCAAGCGCCGTAACTTTTGACGACGGGTATATCTTAAGCAGTTCGCCCGTATTTCTTCCGCCGCCGCATCCAAGCTCTGCGATATCTGACGGCGCATTGATTTCAAGATGCGTCATTCCCCAGTCGGCAAGGGCGGAGTGTCCTCCGTTCATACCGCTGATCATCATTTTTCCGAGAAATCCTTCAGGTTTTCTGGTCTGATTTACATATTTTCTGAAAAGTCCCATATTTATCATCCTTTCTTCTTATATCCGACGAGCAGTAATCCTGCAAACACAAAGCATAATAATCCGCCTGCCGATGCCAACATATTAAGCAGTGAAAAATCTTTGAGCATTCCGTACACTGCGCAGAAAAATCCGAGCAATCCGCCAAGCGTCAAAGCGCCGAAACCGCATGCAAGAGCAGTAAAAGCAAGAACACGGTCAAGCTTTACGATACTCTCTCTGATAAGTTCGGCAACGCCTGTAATCATTATCAGCGCAGGTATGGCAAATATTATATTTAATACGTTGACTGATGTTTTTAATCTGATAATCGTCACGACCAGGTACATTATCCATCCGACATTACCCGGTATATCATAAGCGATCCAGCGCTTATCAGATATTTTTGTTTCATATATCGTTTTCTTCATTAGTTCCCCCGAAATTCCATTTTTATGATCTGCATATTCATAAATGAGTCTGCAATCTTTGAAAGAATGCGGAATATTCCCGGAACAGACGGATCTTTAAGATCGTTGTAGCCGAGCATATAGCCTTTTGACGTGATAACGGCATTTTTAATCCAGGGTAATAAATCCTTGTTTATATCATCAATACTGAAATAATCGGAAATAGATGTAATGCCTGCGTCCTTTACCCATGTTTTAAGCATAATTTTTACCGCACGCTTATTTGCCGTATCAAAAACGAGTCTTCCGCCCGGGAATCGCTTTGACATAGCGTTAAACAGCTTTTTGATGCTTTCGGTTTTAAAATAATAAAACACGCCTGCTGCAAGGAAACAAACTCCGTTTTCATCAGGAATTTCATCAAACCACGAAATGTCGTTCAGGTCAGCGGCAACGTTTCTGATTCGCTGCGTTTCGGGAAGAAGCTGGTTTCTTACCTCAATAACGTCGGGCAGGTCAATATTAATAATTGTACATTTGCCGTTATCGCAGTTTTCAGCCGTCTGATCAAGTCCGCATCCGAGATTAACAAGCGCAGCATAAGGATGAGATTCAAGATAATCTTTCGCCTCAATCATAAGGTCGCTCTCACGCATGGCAACCTCAAGAGCGCCGAAGCGATGAGCAAAGCTTTTGGACTTTTCTTCAAGATACGAAAAGTCATAGTCGATTCTTTCAATCAGTTCAACAGCTTTTTCATCACGGAAAAGATTCGGGAACTGCTCTGTGCAGAGCTTGCGTCCGTAAAGAGGAATAACGAGCGTTTCCTGCACGGTATTTTTTTCGATATGTGTTTTCTGATCCATAATTATCTGACCTTCCGTGAAAATATAAAAACAAATTAAGTTAGTTATACCTAACCTATGTTTATTATAACAGCCGGATTTTCTCTTGTCAACTATATGAACCGTTGTTTTTTTATTTTAAAAAGCCGCTGTCAGACAGCGCAGCAATTGACATCTGAAAAATTCATACAGAAAACCTCCGGAGCGCTGCGGATTGCGGTACTCCGGAGGTTGTTGATTTTTTATTATTCAACTGCGAAGACGGCGGATATCTGAATCTGACTTGAAAGAATATTTATTGCACTTGACATAACGTTTGATGTTTCAAAATTTTTGAAACGCAAACAGGTTTCAGTCATAATTAAAACTGCCCGCACATATCGTTCAGGCAGTTAAATCTTTTTATTCAGCTTTAAAGAGAGCCTCTATTCTTCGGGCGGCTTCTGCGGTATCGCTGACGTCGCCGAACATCGAAAGTCTGAAATATCGCTCGCCGCATTTGCCGAATCCCGCTCCGGGAGTGCCGACGATCTGCGCCTTTTCAAGCAGCAGAGAAAACAGCTCCCAGCTTTCAAGATCATCCGGACATTCGAGCCATATATACGGCGCATTTTTCCCGCCGCAGTACCTTATGCCGCATTTCTCAAGAGCAGACATAATCACCTTCGCGTTGCTCTTATATATTTCAATGTTTTTCTTAATCTGAGCGATGCCTTCATCTGTAAAAACAGCCGCCGCGCCCCTCTGAAGTATATAAGAGACGCCGTTTGTTTTGGTCGTTCTGCTTCTGACCCACATGGAATTAAATTTCATACCTGCTCTTTCAAGCTCCATGGGTATAACAGTATAGCCGCACCTTGTGCCTGTAAAACCTGCTGTTTTTGAGAGAGAACTGATTTCTATTGCGCACGTTCTGCTGCCGTCGATTTCAAATATGCTGTGTGGGATTTCTTCATCCTCAATAAAAGCCTCGTACGCCGCATCGAATATAATCACAGCGCTTCTTTCGTTTGCATATTTCACCCATTGTGCAAGCTTCTCTTTTGTAAACGTTGCGCCTGTTGGATTATTCGGCGAACAAAGATAAATAATATCCGCATCAATGCTTTCGTCCGGGTACGGCGCAAAATCATCGCTGATATCTGACGGCAGGTGGATAATCCTGTGCCCTGCAATTATATTGGCATCAACGTAAGCAGGGTAAGCAGGTTCTATTATCAGCACGGTGTTATCATCATCAAACAGGTCAAGAATGTCGCCAAGCTCGTCGCTCGCTCCGCTTGAAACAAAGATCTCATCTTCTGAAAGCGACACGCTGCGCCTTTTATAATAGCTCTGTACCGCCTGCTTAAAAAAATCAGCTCCGCATTCGGGCATATATCCCTGAAACGTTTCCTTCTGCGCCTGGTCGTCAACCGCCGAATGAAGAGCTTTTATAACGGTATCGCACAAAGGCAGAGTCACGTCGCCAATACCCAGACGCAGCAGATGCGCATCGGGATGAATATCGGTATACGCTTTTGTTTTCTGCGCTATATTATAAAAAAGATATGAGCTTTTAAGCTCGCTGTAATGCGTGTTAGGTTTAATCATCAACAGTCTCCCCTTCATATATCATTTGAGCCGGTCCAGTCATCTCGACGGAAAAATCGGGCGCAATTTTTATTGTGAGCGTACCGCCGTCAAGGCGAACTTTAATTTCTTCATTAAAATTGCAGTATCCTTCGCTGACAGCTGCTGCGGCAGATGCGCAGGACCCCGTGCCGCAAGCCATTGTGATGCCGCTGCCCCTTTCCCACACTCTCATTCTCAGCTCGTTTTTTGAAAGAACGGTTACGAATTCGACGTTTACTCCGTCGGGAAATTCACTGTGTTTTTCAACAGCGGCGCCAAGAGTTGTAAGCGGAGCGTTTTCAGCATCGGACGTAAATATAACAGCGTGAGGATTTCCGACGCTTACAGGGATAAGCGCAACACTCTGACCTATTGCAGTTATTGTCTTCTGATTGCTGACAACCGCCTTACCCATACCCACAGAAGCTTCTCTGACTTTGCCGTTTTCGATATGAAGTTCAAGGGTTTTGATGCCGGAAAGAGTTTCTACCGTGATATTTGTTTTGTCGGTATAGCCTTTATCGTAAACATATTTGCCGACGCATCTTATTCCGTTGCCGCACATCATTGCTTCGCTGCCGTCTGCGTTGAATATCCTCATCTTAAAATCCGCTTTATCGCTCGGCAGAATCCATATCATTCCGTCGGAGCCTGCGCCGAAATGCCGCTCAGATAATTTTACGGACAATTCTGACGGATTTTCAGGCTCTGACTCTGAATACACATAAAGATAATCGTTGCCAAGCCCATGCATTTTTGTAAATTTCATATTGTTCACCATTCTTTCACTGATAAGTCGTTATTATTTTTTCGGCAACGCTGCGCCTGGTTTCACATCTGTCCATTGCCTGTTTTTCTATAAATCTGTGAGCTTCTTTTTCGGTCATTTTAAGCTGTTCTATCAGGATGAGCTTAGCTCTGTTGACAAGCCTTATTTCAGCCATTTTTTCTTCAACCGACGCTGTCTTCTGCTCCATTCTCATAAGTCTTTCACGGGTTGCGCACAAAAGCGAGATCGACTGCGAAACCATGACTGAATTTGCAGGCTTCGGCAAAGTCAGCGCACCTGATACGCAGACCTTTGAATTAACGTCATCATAATGTTCGGCTTTTACAAACATCAAAACTCCTGCTCCTGATTTTTCACACACGTCAAGAGCCAGCGATATGCCGAAATCATCTTTAAGCGGAGTGTTGATAATAACTATATCAAAGCTGTTTTCAAGAAGTTGGCGCCTTGCAGATGAAGCGGACGAAACAAATTTAACAGGGAAAAAACGCGCGTCATCAAGCACGGCGCTGATTGAGCCGTTGAATTTTTCGGATGAAGATACTATAAGCACGCTGTAAACTCTTTCCTTGAAATTCATAAGCTCACTCCCCTCTTTCAGCCCAGATAACAGCTGATTATGCTTTCATTCAATGACTTTTTTATAAAATCGCTCTTTGCCGCTTCCTCTTTTGCATCGTTGAGAGTCTGCGGCAGTTTATCAAACTTTGACGTTATTTCCGCCGGAGCCGTATAAAGATTTATATTCGCTCCTTCTGGCAAACTCAGACCGTTTTTAATGCCGTCAAGTCCTGCCCTGATTATCAGCGCAAATGCAATATAAGGATTGCACATCGGATCAGGCGAGCGTATTTCCGCTCTGCCGTATTCGCCCTGAGCCGCCGGGATTCTGATAAGCTGAGAGCGGTTTTCTGCCGACCAGGAAATATATGCCGGAGCTTTATCTCTGCCGAAACGTTCATACGACTGCGAATTTGTGTTCAGGAACAGCGTCATTTCTTTTATATGAGCGAGTATGCCGGCTATCATTTCATTCATTACATCTCTGCCGTCTTTGCTCTTTGCAGAAATGTTTATATGCATTCCGTTGCCGGGCTTATCAGCCAGAGGTTTAGGGTCAAAAGAGGCGCTCAGCCCGCTTCGAGCGGATATAGTATTTACCACCGACCTGAAAGTCAGCGCATTATCAGCCGCACTTAAAGGATCTGAATATCTGAAATCTATCTCGTTTTGCCCCGGTCCTTCCTCGTGGTGAGAGCTTTCCGGCTTTATTCCCATCTGCTCAAGAGTCAGGCAGATTTCACGTCTCACGTTTTCTCCCTTATCCTCAGGAGCTACGTCCATATATCCTGCGTTATCATAAGGGATATCGGTCGGCTCGCCGTTTTCATCACATTTAAAAAGGTAAAACTCCATCTCGGAGCCTATCGCAAACGAAACACCGTACTGCGCCGCTTCATTTACTGCATCGGCAAGTATTTTTCTGGTATCCGCTTCAAAAGGAGTTGAGTCGGGATACTTTATATTGCAGTACATACGAACCACTTTGCCGTGCTCAGGTCTCCACGGCAGAATACAAATTGTTGACGGGTCGGGATGCAGGAACAGATCGGAATGAACTATGCTTCCGAATCCTTCAATAGCCGAGCCGTCAAAAGCAATACCGTAGCGGAATGCACGCTCAAGCTCGTGCGGCATTATTGAAATATTCTTTTGTCTGCCTGACGCATCACAGAAAGCAAGACGGATAAACTTTACGTCTTCCTGAGCTATGAACTGCATCACTTCTTCTTTTGAATAATTCATACCCTATCACCTTTCTAATTTGATACGTACATCTGTTTATAAGGATTTTTGCTGTCAGGTGTAATCACAGTATATTTATCATTTATCAGCTTATCATAATCCGCGCCGAAATGATCGCAATACTTTTTAATGAACGGCGCAAACTGAGCAAAATCATCCTCACCGGCTGTATGCGACGTCGTCTGATGCGGAAAATGTATCTGCGGCAGTTCGCCCCTAAGGATCATTTTGCCGCCGTGCATTCCGGTACACGGGAAGTTGCTGACGATCGGTCTGCCGTCGGTGTTGAGACCCAGAACAATTATTATTCCGCCTGCCTGATATTCGCCGAGGAAACTGCCTGCTCTGCCGCCGATGACTATAACAGGCTTCTTTTGTTTATACTCCTTCATGTGAACTCCGGCTCTGTAACCAGCGTTGTTTTTAATATAAATCTCGCCGCCTCGCATCGAATATCCTGCCGCATCGCCGGCGCTGCCGTGAATGATTATTTCGCCGGAATCCATAGTGTCGCCGACTGCATCCTGAGCATTTCCGTTGACTGTAATCGACGCGCCGTTTAAATAAGCTCCGAGCGCATTGCCCGGGATCCCGTTGATAGATATTTCTTTTTTGCCGAGTCCCGAGCCAATAAAGCGCTGACCAAGGCAGTTATTAAGAATAATACTTTCTTCTTTTGCCGTTCTTATCAGCTCATTGATTTCCCTCGGGTCAAGCCCTTGTGAATTTATTATCATTATATAACACTCCAATTAAGAGAAAAACGATATTTTTTAACGATTTAAAATGTCGGGTTTCATAGAAAATCTGGTTTAAAATAAAATATAATCAATTCTGCCGACGGTTATATCGACTATTCGCCCGCATGGTAAATACCGAGAATTTCAAGCTCTTTTTCCGTCAGATTTACGCCTCTGAGCATAAGTCTGTTTCCGCAGAGGGCTTCAATGGAATTTATACCCATACCGCCCATCATTTCTTTGATCTCATGCTTCCATGCTCTCATAAGATTTACAAGTCGGCGCGCTCCCTCTTCAGGGTCAAGTCTTTTTACAAGGTCAGCC
>CADAMY010000027.1 GCA_902789095.1 Oscillospiraceae bacterium
TCAGAAAATCGAGGGCGAAACGCTTATATCCCACAAACAGTCGCTTGATTTTCTCGGCTCTCTCGGCTTTAAAACGATACCCGGCTATACTTTGTGCCGCAATATTGACGAAGCTATTGAAGAAATCCGCAGAATCGGCGAAAAAAGAGGCACGCTTCCTTTTGACATTGACGGCGCCGTAATAAAAGTTGACAGCTTCGCTCAGCGTGAAGCGCTCGGCTCAACGTCAAAATTCCCGAAGTGGGCGGTGGCTTTTAAATATCCTCCGGAAGAAAAAGAAACCGTTATCGAAGATATTGAAATAAACGTCGGCAGAACTGGCGTGCTGACCCCGACGGCTGTGCTCTCGCCGGTGCTTTTGGCGGGTACAACTGTCAGCCGCGCGACGCTTCACAACGAGGATTTTATAAAAGAAAAAAATATATGTCTGGGCGACACGGTAATAGTCAGAAAAGCGGGCGACATAATCCCCGAAGTTCTCAGCGTCAGCCGTCATAAAGAGGGCGCCCTGCCTTACAGTATGCCGAAAGTCTGCCCTTCATGCGGCGAGCCTGTTTACAGAGAAGAGGGAGAAGCGGCGATACGCTGTCTCAATACAGATTGTCCCGCTCAGCTTCTGCGAAATCTTATCCATTTCTGCTCAAGGGACGCTATGGATATAGAGGGAATGGGAGAGCAGATTTGCGCTCTGCTTGTTTCAAATTCGCTTATTAAAACTCCTGCGGATATTTATTCCCTCAAAGCCGAGGACATAGAGCAGCTTGAAAGAATGGGCAAACTCTCGGCTCAGAATCTTATTAACGCAGTAAATAAATCAAAAGAAAACGACGTCTCAAAGCTCATCTTTGCTCTCGGGATCCGTCATATCGGTCAGAAAGCCGCAAAACTGCTGGCTCAGCGTTTCGGCACTCTGCCGGAGCTTATGAAGGCAAGCGAAGACGATATTCTGACTATCGACGGCTTCGGCGATATTATGGCAAAGAGCGTGACGGATTATTTTGCAACGCCGTCAAACCGTGAGCTTGTTGACGAGCTTATGGCAAAGGGGCTTAATATGAGTTACCTTCAGGAAGTTCAGGACAGCCGCTTTGCAGGCAAGGTCTTTGTGCTGACAGGTACTCTTTCAAAATATACGAGGAACGAAGCGTCGGCTATCATCGAATCTTTCGGCGGTAAAACTTCGTCCTCTGTTTCCAAAAAAACGAGCTATGTTCTCGCAGGTGAAGAAGCGGGAAGCAAGCTTAAAAAAGCAAATGATTTAGGCGTGACTGTTATAAATGAAGAGCAGTTTGGAGAAATGATAAAATGAGCTTTTTTGAAGATACGTTTTCAATCACTACTCAGAGCAAAACATCAATTTCTAAAACGATCATTCTGTCCGGCGTGCGCATAAGCGTTATAACCGACAGGCTTATCCGTGTTGAAAAAAGTAAAAACGGCTTCTGCGATTTGCCGACTCAGGCGGTCTGGTACCGTGATTTCGGCTCGCCTGAATATAAATTCACTTCAAAGGGCAATATCGCTCTTATCGAAACGAAGCTCTGCACCTTTGCGGTAAATAAAACCACGGCAAAAATCCAGTATGTTAAGCTTTCTGACGGCAGGATCATTAAGAATCTGAGCAAAGGCAACCTGAGAGGCACAAGGCGCACGCTTGATATGACTTACGGCAGAGTGCCTATCGGCAAAGGCGTCGTTTCAAAAAGCGGAGCCGCCGTGCTTGACGATAAAAAAAGCCTTGTGATAAATCCCGACGGTACGCTCTCGCCGTTTGAGCGGCAAAAGGATTATTACGTTTTTGCTTACGGCAGCGATTACAGGGGAGCGGTCAGGGATTATTTTGAGCTGACGGGCAAACCCGAGCTGCTTCCGAGATACGTTTTCGGCAACTGGTGGAGCAGATACAAGGCTTACACCCAGCAGGAATACCTTGATCTTATGGAAAGATTCGGGAAAGAAAACATCCCGTTTTCCGTCGCAACGGTCGATATGGACTGGCACTGGGTCGACGTTGTGAAAAAATTCGGCAAAAGCGCAAAAAATAAATTTCTGCCCAAAAATCCGAGCGAGCTTATTCAGGGCTGGACGGGTTACAGCTGGAACACCGACCTGTTTCCCGACTACAAAGTTTTCCTCAAAAAGCTCAAAGAGATGGGTTATCATATTACGCTGAACGTTCATCCGAGCATGGGCGTCAGATGGTTTGAAGACGCTTACGGCGAATTCTGCCGCTTTTTGGGCAAAGATCCCGAAAAAAAAGAGCAGATCGAATTTGACCTGACCGATAAAAAATTTACCGAAGCTTATTTTAAACTTCTTCATCACCCTTATGAAAAAGACGGAGTCGATTTCTGGTGGATCGACTGGCAGCAGGGCAAAAAGACAAAGGTTAAAGGTCTTGACCCGCTGTGGATACTTAATCATTATCATTATCTTGACAGCGCAAAAAACGGCAGACGGCCGCTTATTCTTTCAAGATTTGCGGGAGCAGGCAGTCACCGCTATCCTCTCGGCTTTTCGGGCGATACGGCTATTTACTGGTCTTCGCTCAGGTTTCAGCCGTATTTCACTTCTACGGCGTCAAACATCGGCTACGGCTGGTGGAGTCACGATATAGGCGGTCACAGGGGCGGAGTGCATAATAACGAATTGTACCTGCGCTGGCTTCAGTACGGAGTTTTCAGCCCCGTCAACCGTCTTCATTCAAGCAACAATCCCCTGATGGGCAAGGAGCCGTGGAATTACGGCGAATCGTACCCGGCAGCCTGCGAGTTTCTGCGACTTCGTCAAAGGCTGATTCCTTATATATACTCGATGAATTACCGTCAGACTTATGAGGGCAGAACTTTTATTGAGCCGATGTATTACGAATACCCAGATGACGAAAAGGCGTATAAATGCCGCAGTCAGTATTATTTCGGCAGCGAGATGATAGTTTCGCCGATTCTCAGAAAAAAGAGCAGGAAAACCGACACGGCTTTCTGCAGCATCTGGCTGCCTGAGAGCGGATACACCGATATTTTTACAAATACCGTTTATTCGGCAGGCTCGTTTAAAATGTCGAGAGGCTCGTCGTCGATTCCCGTTCTTGCAAAGCCGGGAGCGATCATTCCGCTTGACTGCCGTGAAAAATACAGCGACGCTCCTTCTGACGAACTGGAAGTTCTTATATTCAGCGGCGACGGTTCTTTTAAGATGTATGATGACGACGGGATAACGACCGGATATAAGAACGGAATGTTTGCCAAGACGGATTTTACTCTTGAAACGAAAGGCGACAGCGTTGATTTCAGCATTTCCGTTTCGGGCGATTTATCGTTTGTGCCGAAGAGGAAGTATATCCTCTCATTCAGAAATATAGCGGATAGTGAAAACATTGAGGTTTTCGGCTCAAAATGGGAAAAATCAACCGGGCAGGGATTCCTTCAGATAATCCTGAGCGAAGTTTTGCCTGAGAAAAACGTAAATGTCTGTATAAAAGACTTTGTTCCGCTCAAAAATAAAGACAGGAAAGAAATGTATATTCAGGCGCTTTCGTCCTACGGCGGATTCAACGCTTTTAAGAGCTTTCTGCTCGATTCAATCTGCGGCGGAAAAGAAAATATATTAATTCCCTGTCAGCTTAAAAATGTTGTTGACGAAATAAAATATATCAAAAATTGATTGACTTATGCTAAAACTTGATTTATCTTAATCTAAAATAAACCAAATTTAATATTATACCGTTTTTCGGTTGACTAAATCGGAAGTATGGTATAAAATTTCTTTATTGTTTAAAGGTTTTTATATATCTTTAAAACAAAAAACCATAATTTATTAAGGAGGACAATAAAAATGTTCAAGAAAATTATGTGCGTACTCATGGTCGTTGCCATGGCTGCATGCCTTTTTGCAGCTTGCGGCGATAAAAAAGACGGCGGCGACACAAAAGCAGAAGGTAAAACTCTTCTCATCGGCGGCACAGGTCCGCTCACAGGCGACGCATCATCTTACGGTATTTCCGTAAAGAACGGCGCTCAGCTTGCAATCAACGAAATCAATGCAGCCGGCGGTATTGACGGCGTTCAGCTCGCTTTTGACATCAAGGATGACAAAGCAACTGCAGAAGACGCTTCAACAGGTTATGACGCTCTTATGGACGCAGGAATGAAAGTTTCCATCGGTTCTGTTACATCAGGCTCATGCGCAGCATTCGGCGACAAAGCTGCGGGCGACAATCTTTTCTTCATCACTCCTTCAGCATCAGCAGCCAACGTAATCGAAAAAGGCAAAAACGCTTTCAGAGTTTGCTTCGGCGATCCTGACCAGGGCGTTCTCGCTGCTGAAGAACTTGCTAAGAATTATAAGAACATCGGCTGTATCTATGATACGAGCGATCCTTATTCAAAGGGCATCTATGACGCATTTGACGCTAAGATGAAAGAGCTCAACGCAGCTTACAAAGTTCAGTCTTTCGACGCTGAAAACAAAAAGGACTTCTCAACTCAGGCAGAAGCTCTCAAAGACTGCGACGTTATCTTCACACCTTTCTATTACACAGAAGCAGGTCTTGTATGCAAGGCTCTTGTAAACAAAGGCAGCAAAGCTCTCGTTTACGGCTGCGACGGTCTTGACGGTATCAAAGACCAGATCGAAGGCGTTGACGTTAAAGTTACCTACATTACTCCCTTCGACGTAAACAGCAAGGATGAAAAAGTTGCTAAATTCGTTAACGACTATAAAGCAGCTTATGAAGGCAAAGAGCCCGATCAGTTTGCAGCTGACGGCTACGATGCAATCTATGCTATATTCAACGCTCTTCAGAAGTCAGGCTTCACAGCAGACGATCTTAAGCTTGACGTAAGCGAATTCGGCGACAAGATGATCGCAACATTCACAGATCCTTCATTCAGCTATGTAGGCGTTACAGGCACTATGACTTGGGATGCATCAGGCGCATGCACAAAGGCTCCTCAGGTTGTTGAGCTTTAATCTTTAAGCCTTATTAATTTTGTGAATAGCTATTGCGTACGGTCGTGAAAGCGGCCGTACGCATAAGTGCGTTTTATAGGATAATGTTAAATTGTCATACAGCTGAGAAAATTCGGGCAGCACAGCGCACTTTTTTGTGAGGTCGGAGTTTTTTCAGCTGAAAAATTGAAAGGAAGATTACATGATTATTATTGCAGACGGACTGAGCCTCGGCGCGATTTATGCGCTCATAGCGCTCGGTTACACAATGGTTTACGGTATCGCAAAGATGCTCAACTTTGCCCACGGCGATATTATTATGGTCGGCGCATATGTGATACTTACCACCCTTCAGATGACGGGCAATCCCTACATAGCCATAGCGGCGTCGATCGTTGTATGTACGGTCGCCGGCATCGTTATAGAGCGGCTTGCTTATAAACCGCTCAGGGGAGCTTCACCCCTTGCCGTGCTTATTACGGCTATCGGCGTCAGTTTCCTGCTTCAGTCGGTGGCTCAGCTCATCTACGGCTCAAAGTCGCAGGCTATCGCTCTTCCGGATTTCGGCAAGATCACAATAGCGGGCAATCATATTGCCGTCAGCACGCTTATCACTCTTATCGTCGGCGGCATCATCATGGCGGGTCTTACCGTTTTTGTTAAAAAAACAAGCACGGGCAGAGCTATGCAGGCTGTATCTGAGGACAGAGGCGCGGCTCTTTTAATGGGTGTAAACGTAAACAGAATCATTATGATAACTTTCGCTATCGGCTCGGCTCTTGCGGCGTTTGCAAGCCTTTTCTATCTTATGCAGATCCCGTCTATCACTCCGACCCTCGGCTCAATGCCCGGCATCAAGGCGTTCACGGCGGCGGTTATCGGCGGTATCGGCTCAATCCCCGGCGCTATGCTCGGCGGCGTTCTGCTCGGACTTATTGAAAAAGTCTGCCTGAGCATTCCTGCAATCAGCCCCTATACGACCGCTATCGAGTTCGGTTTGCTTATTATAATTCTTCTTGTTAAGCCTATCGGCATCCTCGGCAAGCAGAGAAGGGAGAAGGTATAATATGGCTGGCTTTGCTTCTAATTTCAAAAAACAGTTCAAGTTCAAATATATAGTAAGCTGGGTTGCGGTCCTTGCGGCTCTTATAGTGCTTATTATACTCAATAACGCGGGCGTGCTTTCACGTTCCGTAACAGGTCTTCTTTCAAGAATCGCTTACAGCATTATCCTCGCCGTTTCGCTCAACCTTGTTGTAGGTTTCCTCGGCGAGCTGAGTCTCGGTCATGCGGGATTTATGTGTCTTGGCGCTTACATAGGCTCTTTCTTTGCAAACAGCATCAGCCAGTCGATAGACAATAAGCTCATAGTTCTTATTCTCGCTATGCTCGTCGGCGGCGTTGTTGCCTGCATTTTCGGCTTTATCATCGGTCTGCCGGCATTGAGACTTAAGGGCGACTACCTTGCTATCGTAACCCTTGCATTCGGCGAAATCGTCAGAAACGTTTTCAAAAACCTTGATATTTTCGGCGGCGCAATGGGCTATCAGTCAAAGCCCTACAACACTAAGGAGCTTTACATAGTTGCTTTCGTTGCAGTTATCATAGTGCTGATAATTATTCAGAATCTTATCAGAAGCAAACACGGCAGAGCTATAACGGCTATCCGTGATAATGAGATTGCCGCAAAAGCAATGGGCATAAACGTAACGTTCTATAAGCTGTTTGTATTTATGCTTTCAGCGTTTTTCGCAGGCGTTGCCGGCGTTATTTACGGTCATTTCACAACTCCCGTGCTTTACACGACGTTCTCTTACAACTATTCTATCGAAATTCTCGTTATGGTCGTTCTCGGCGGAATGGGCAGCATCAACGGCTCGATCATTGCCGCAACGCTTATAACGATAGTAAACTTTGCTCTTCAGAGCAAGCTTTCCGGCGACCTTGCGGCGCTCAGACTTCTCATCTATGCGCTCATACTCATCATCGTTGTTATCTTCAACAACGCGCCGGCGTTTAAAAATATCAGAGAAAGATTTTCGATTAAATCGATCATTGATTCGAGAAAAGCAAGAAACGCAAAATCACAGGCAAAAATTTCGGACGATGACGCAAAGTGGGACAGGATCGAGTCAAAAATCAAGAACGACACTATTCTTACTCCCGATCTTCCCCACAGCGACGCACCTGATGAATCGGACTCAAAGGAGGGCAAATAAATGTCAGATCTTGTACTTGAAACAAAAAATCTCGGCATTACCTTCGGCGGTCTGAAAGCCGTTCAGGATGTCAATCTTAAAGTTAAAAAGAATGAGCTTTAC
The DNA here is from genome assembly GCA_902789095.1 of Oscillospiraceae bacterium. GTDB lineage: Bacteria > Bacillota > Clostridia > Oscillospirales > Acutalibacteraceae > CAG-488. Next base: position 7,272 of record CADAMY010000027.1, read on the forward strand.
GGTCTTGTAGGACCAAACGGCGCAGGCAAAACCACGGTTTTCAATATGCTCACAGGCGTTTATCAGCCCACGACGGGAACATTTTACCTTGACGGCGAAGAGCTCAAGGGCAAAAGCCAGGAGCAGATAAACCATAAGGGAATCGCCAGAACTTTCCAGAATATCAGACTTTTCAACAATATGTCCGTTATCAGAAACGTTCTTGTTGCTCTTCATAATCAGCCTGAGTTCAAATACAGTCCTTTTGCGGGAATGTTCCATACTCCTAAGTATTATGATACGGAAGTAAGAATGAGAGACAAGGCAAAAGAGATCCTTCGTGTTTTCGGCCTTGAAAAAGAGCGGAACAACCTTGCGTGCAATCTTTCCTACGGCACTCAGCGAAAGCTTGAAATTGCCCGTGCCCTTGCCACGAATCCCAAGCTTCTTCTGCTTGACGAGCCTGCGGCAGGCATGAACCCGAACGAAACAGCCGAGCTTATGGAGATCGTGCGTTTTATCAGGGATGAATTCAATCTTTCCGTTCTGCTTATCGAGCACGATATGAGATTCGTTTCAGGACTTTGCGACGAGGTTACGGTTCTCAATTTCGGCACCACTCTTGCTCAGGGCGACACTAAAACAGCTCTCAACGATCCCGAAGTAATCAAGGCATATATAGGAGGATAAATCATGGCATTACTTGAAATAAAGAATTTAGAAGTCTTCTATGGTATGATCCAGGCTATCAAGGGAATCAGCTTTGAGGTAAACGAGGGCGAGATAGTCACTCTCATCGGCGCTAACGGCGCAGGCAAAACCACAACTATGCAGAGCATTATGGGACTTGTGCCGATAAAGAGGGGAACGGTCACCTACAACGGTCAGGACATCACAAAAGTTCCCGGCCATAAGATAGTAAATCTCGGCATGACTCAGGTTCCCGAAGGCAGACGTATTTTTCAGGAGCTTACGGTTTATGACAACCTGCTTATGGGAGCGTATACCGTTAAGGATAAAAAGCAGATAAAAGACGATATTGACGAAATATGCACAAGATTTGAGATTCTCGGTCAGCGTAAAAATCAGATCGCAGGAACTCTTTCGGGCGGTGAGCAGCAGATGCTCGCAATGGGCAGAGCTATGATGAGCCACCCGAAGCTGCTGATGCTTGACGAGCCTTCTATGGGACTTTCTCCGCTTTTTGTTGATAAAGTTTTTGATATAATCAAGGATTATCACAAGAGCGGAACGACTATCCTTCTCGTTGAGCAGAACGCTAAAAAAGCTCTTTCAATAGCGGACAGAGCTTACGTTCTTGAAACGGGAAGCATTTCCCTGAGCGGCAAGGCTGAGGATCTTCTCAATAACGAAGACGTTAAAAAAGCATATCTCGGAGCATAAAACCACAAATTGATAAGAGAAGCGACAGCGCAAGCGGCTTCTCTTTTATTGTAAACGGTGAAAATTATGATTGGATTTGTAGATATGGGCGGCGGAATGCGCGGAATTTACGGCGCGGGAGTTGCCGACTGTTTTCTTGAAAACGATATAAATTTTGATTACTGCATAGGCGTTTCAGCGGGCAGCGCAAACATAGCTTCCTTCCTTGCAGGGCAGAAGGGCAGAAATTATAAATTCTATACCGAGTTTGCCATGCGCAAGGAGTATATGGGGTTTGACTCGTTTTTTAAAAACGGCTCGTTTTTTAATCTTGATTACGTTTACTCTGTGCTGAGCAATTCCGACGGCGAATATCCGCTCGATTATGACGCGATGATGAATAATAAATCCGAGTTCGCCGTTGTAGCAACCGACGCCGCAACGGGCAAGGCTGAATATTTTTACAAAAACTCTTTTAAAAAAGATAATTATGCCGCTATCAAGGCTTCAAGCAGCGTGCCTGTTGCCAACAAGCCGTATTTTATAGACGGCAAGGCTTATTATGACGGCGGAGTTTCCGACCCGATCCCGTTTGAAAAAGCTTTTGCCGACGGATGCGACAAGGTCGTAGTCGTGCTGACAAAACCGAGGGATTTCATTAAAAAGCCCGAGCCGATGCAGAAAGTTATGAAGATAGAGCTTTCAAGATACCCGAACGTATTCAAAGCGATAGAAAACCGCCATAATCTTTATAACGAGAGCGTAAAAAAACTGATTGAATATGAAAAAGAGGGCAGGGCTGTGATACTTGCGCCTGATACCCTCAACGGTATGAATATGACCACAAAAAACCACAAGGTGCTTGATGAAATATATCAGAAAGGCTTTGACGACGCCTTGAAAATCATACGTTTAAGGAGTGAGAGCGATGGGACTTAACGATACGCCGTCGGCTGTGAGAACGCATATCGGCTTTTTCGGCAGAAGAAACGCAGGCAAATCGAGCGTTGTCAACGCCGTGACAAATCAGAATCTTGCCGTCGTGTCGGACGTAAAAGGCACTACGACAGACCCCGTGTATAAGTCGATGGAGCTTCTGCCCCTCGGTCCCGTAATGATTATCGACACTCCCGGCTTTGACGATGAAGGAGCGCTCGGCGAATTAAGAGTAAAAAAGACAAAACAGATTCTCAACAAAACGGATATTGCCGTGCTCGTTGTTGATTCAACTGAAAGGATGAAAGAATGCGACAATGAGCTTATTGAGCTTTTTAAGAAAAAAGAAATCCCGTATGTAATCGTTTTTAATAAATCGGACTTGAAAAAGGTGCAGGCAGGGGAAAATTCCATTTCTGTCAGCGCTCATACTAAAGAGAATATCAACGAATTAAAAGAGCTGATAGCTTCGCTGAAATCGGATTCCGATTCGTCAAAATCCCTGCTCGGCGACCTTATCAGTCCGCTTGACACCGTGATTTTAATAACCCCCATTGACGAATCAGCGCCAAAGGGCAGAATGATCCTGCCGCAGCAGCAGGCTATAAGAGACGTGATAGACCATTCGGCGTTTGCGCTCGTAGTTCAGGATACCGAGTATAAAAAGTGCCTTGAATCCCTGAAAAGCAAGCCGTCGCTCGTTGTGACGGATTCTCAGGTTTTTCAGTCGGTTTCGGCTCAGACTCCGGCTGACGTTCGCCTTACTTCTTTTTCGATACTTATGGCAAGGTTCAAAGGATTTCTTGACGAAGCTGTCAGGGGAGCTTATGCGATAGATAATCTTTCGGACAACAGTACGGTCCTGATTTCCGAAGGGTGTACTCATCACCGCCAGTGCAACGATATCGGCACGGTAAAACTGCCTGCTTGGCTTCGCAGTTACACGGGCAAAAATCTGAGTTTTAAAACGACTTCAGGCACGGAATTCCCCGATTCGCTTGACGGAATAGACCTTGTTGTCCATTGCGGCGGATGTATGCTCAACGAGCGTGAAATGAGATACAGGATGAAAACCGCTTCTGACCTCGGCGTTCCGATGACGAATTACGGCACCGCAATAGCTCACATGAACTCGATCCTTGAGCGTTCACTGCTCGGCGGCGAATTGCTGAAAAGATAAAAAAATATTGACACGTTTTATTTGATATGATATAATGAAACCGATTCAGACAGGGGGTGGAGCAAATGGCGGATTGTCCTAAATGCAGTCATCATCTGCGCCTTACGGACTGGAAGCAGAAATGTCCGTACTGCGGAGCAAATATCGTTATGTACAATCTGCAGGAGCGCCTCATGCAGGACGCCGACAAGGCGGAGGTGGAATATTATTACCACCAGAAAAAGGTTGACAGGGTAAAAGCCTCGTTTATAGGCTCACCGCTCGCAGTTGTGCGCATTTTCACTTCGCTTTTGCCTGCCGGAGCGCTGTTTCTGCCGATGCTCAAAGACGTTTTTTTAAAATTCAACGTGAATTTCCCCGAAAAAGCAACTATAATAAATATTTACAACCTGATTACAGGCGGAGGAATTACGTCTGTTGTCAATACAGCCGAAAGCAGTCAGGCGGGAAAGATTTTTCTTGCAGGTCTTATCCTTTTGATGGTAAGCGTTCTGCTGCTGATAATTCATTTTGCTTTTCTGACGCTGGCGTGTTCGCCGCGCGGCAAGGTGCGCAATTACACTGTTTCGATCATTATGCTTGTGTTTGCCTCGGCTTACGCTGTTTTGATGTTTTTTATTCCCGAAAACGATATTGTCAGCGCGTCTGTCGGGATAGGCTCGCTGCTTTACGTTTTGCTTCTTGCGGTCAATCTGGTTGTTGAAGTTATGGTTTTCCGCAAGGGGATCGAGGTAAAGCACGCTCAATGCTATGTGGGCGGTATTCCGATAGAAGAGTATTTTGAAATGCAGAAAAACGGCGTACCGCAGGAAGAACTGAGGGCGGAAATGTACCGCAGACTTACCGCTTTGCAGGAAGAAAAAGAGCGTGAGCTTGATCAGAAGCTTGACAAGATCAAGACCACATCACAGGAGGCGGCAGAAAATGAGTGAAATCAAATCCTCGGCTGAAGCAGCCGCTGAAGCTGCCGACCGTCCGCTGGAACGGGCGTATATGAACCGCCTTTTCTGTTCCACAAGGGAACGAATAGCATACGTTCTCAAAAGCGCGCTTGGCACTCTTGATATCGGCAAATACGATATTGATTCGGATATTTTCATGTATAAGCTTTTCGCTTTGCAGCCTACTCATTTTGCAAAGGCAAAAATCGGCCTGGGCATTTACGATATGATCAACGATCCGCTTTCTGCGCTGATTATTGATAATATGCGCTCCAGATGGGGCAAATTCAAACCGTTTCAGTACCTGGCGCTTTTGCCGTCGCTGCTCATAGGATTTTTTACCTGTATTTTGCCATTGGTTGCAAACGCAGGCAATTTCAATGAAAAACAGCGTCTTCGCACTTTTATGATGATAAAGTATGCGGGCGAAACCGTCGGCGCATTTTTCGGCGGCGGAGGGTATATTGACAACGTTTTTACACCTAACCCGAATGAGCGTTCGTCGCTGCTCGTAGTTGCAAAGTTCTTTTCGGGCATACGACTGCCGGAGCAGATTTTCGGCGTTTTGTTTGACCTTATAGACAACGGCAAAGTCGATATGAGCGTAACGAATCTCTTTGTCGGAATGAAGCTTGTGATTTTTGTTATCACGTCAATAGTCAGCATTTACTGGGTCATTGTCAGCAAAGAGCGAGTTCCGCAGACTGAAAAACCGCCGAATCCCATTAAAGGACTTATATCCGTTTTCAAAAACAAACCGCTGCTTATTTATACGCTTTCAGACGTTGTTGACGGAATAAATATAGGCACGAGCGAAACTCTGTATTATTCAGACGTTCTGCATTTTACAACGATCAGCATGATCGGCGGAATCCCCGGATCTCCGATTTCTTACCTGAGTTATCCGCTGGCAACAAAATTCCGCCGCAGGTATTCAACAAAGCGGCTTTTCCTGATGCAGAGGTTTTCGATCTTCTTTTCGGAGGGTATGTTCCTGCTTGTCGGTATGATAGGCGGCAAGCATAAAGGATTGTATCTTCGCAAAATACCGATGCTGCTTACCTTTATGGCGGGCAACTGCCTTGAGATGGTATTCTACGGCACAAAACAGATCGTAACGAGTGAAATCAACTATGAAGTTCTTGATTACTGCGAATGGAAGAACGGATACCGGGTTGAAGCTACGATCAATATGATGCGCGGATATTTCGGTAAACTTAAAGATATTATCCTCGGGGTATTAAACGCATGGCTGCTTGAAAAAATGGGCAGGATACGAATCCGGGCTTAACGCCGTTCAGTCTGTTGACACGATGTGGAGAATGTTTGTAGCGGCGTTTGCTCCGAGGCTGGTGTTTGATTTTCTGTCCATGGCGCCGATGTTCTTTTATAATATTGATAAAAAAACACGTGACCGTATGTATCTGGAGCTTGAACAGCGCAGAGCTATGGAAGCCGCTATGGTCAAAGAAAAGACTGACAGAGAACAGGCGAATCAGTAATCTTATATTTTGGATTTAATTAATTTATATATTTTTAGGAGTCGATAGTATGAAAAAAACGTTAGTAAAAATTCTTTCCGTTATGCTCGTTTTAGTGCTGGCATTTTCTGCTCTGAGCGCAGTTTCGTCAGCGGCGCAAGACGAGAACATCAAAGAAATTTCCATAATCTCCTCAAATGTCGGCGGACTTCCGATACCGTCGGTTTTTTCCGAAAACAAAAAGGTAGTACCGAGAGCTGAGATTGTTCTCGGAAAAATGCTCAACGACAGCGGCATAGACATCGTCTGTGTTCAGGAAGATTTCCAGTTCCATGAGCTTCTTGCAAAGGGTATGACCAATTATCCTTACCGCACTTTCACAAGCGGCGGAATCCCCGCAGGAGACGGACTCAACGTATTTTCAAAATATCCGATATACAATATCGACCGTGTCGCATGGGCTGATTTCAACGGACTTCTCACAGCGGCAAATGACGGACTGACGCCCAAAGGTTTCCTTAAATGCACGGTTGACGTTGACGGAATCCTTATTGACGTTTACGATATTCATACCGACGCAAACGGCTCGCTTGAAGACCAGAAAGCCAAGAGAAAGCAGTTCAGACAGCTCTCAAATTATATCAACGAGAATTCTTACGGCCGTCCGATTCTTATCACAGGCGACTTCAACTGCACTCTTCACGGCGATATTTATACCCATTATTATGAGACGATGATTGTCGAGCAGGGTTATAAAGACGCCTGGGCTGAAGTTGTGAATGACGGCAATTATTTTAAAGGTCCCGACGCGCCGCAGCTTATCAGAGAATACAACGAGAAGTACGGCGATTTCTGGGGAGTATGGGACAGCGTTGAAAGAGTCGCATACCGTGACGGCGACGGACTTGTAATAACTCCTTATGATTTTGAGTTCAATTATTATACCGACAGCGAAACAGACCGTATGGCTCTTACCGACCACGCTGTTATGTCCTGCCGTCTTACTCTTGACACGACTGATTACATAAGACCTGAAATCGAGCTCAATGACCCGACGGACAGAAGCCTCGGCGAAAAGATCGTCACTTTCTTCAAGAGCCTTAAAAGAACTTTTACTCTTATGCTCGACGACGCCGTAAGACTTCTCAACGGTTTATTCTTCAAATAATTTCAAAGCAGCTCTGAAATAAGGGCTGCTTTTCTGCATTTTTAAGCTTTCACAACGATGAATATACTTGATTTTTCCATCTGAAAATATTATAATTTAAAAAAAGGAGATGGCAGTATGGCTGAAATATGTGAATATCCCGTTATTCTGGTGCACGGTATGTTCGGCTGGGGAGAAGGCGAGGGCATAAACCGTAAGATTCCGTATTGGGGAGCTTCGAGCGGCGACCTTGTGGATTTTTTCCGTGAATGCGGAGCGAAAGAGTGTTACGCCGCTTCTGTCAGTCCCATTTCCAGCGCGTGGGACAGAGCTTGCGAGCTTTACGCTCAGCTTACAGGCACCCGTGTTGATTACGGCAAGGCTCATTCTCAAAAATATAATCACCGCCGTTACGGCAGGACTTATGAAAAACCTCTTTTTGATTCCTGGAGCGCAGAAAAAAAGATTCATTTGATCGGGCACAGCTTCGGCGGCAATACGGTAAGGCTTCTCGTTCACCTTCTTGAAAACGGAGCGAAAGAAGAGCAGGAGGCAACGCCTGAGGACGAAATATCCGGGCTTTTTACAGGCGGTAAAAAGGACTGGGTCTGCAGCGTTGTTACCTTGTGTTCGCTTCATAACGGTACGCTGGCTTTTGACGTTTGCAACCGCTATCACATTATGCCCGTTCTTGAAGGTACGGCTTATAATTACGCCGGAATAGTCGGCAGAACACGGCTCAACGGCAAGTTCGTTGATTTTCACATGGAAGAGTACGGCCTGAGCAATACGCCCGGCAAGAAGGATGCGCTTCCTCTGCGAAGCGTTAAGAAGCAGCTTAAAAAGACTGACGACAGCATCAGGTACGATATGAGCTATGAAGGAGCCGGCAAGCTCAACGAAAGAATCGAGATAAGCGATAACGTTTACTATTTTTCCTATGCGTTTAACGCAGTCGGCAAAAAGCCGGGAAGCAAAAAATATAAGCCTCTGTATATTTCCTTCCCGTTCCTCAAGGCAACTTCAACGCTTCTGCTGTATGACGACCGCAGATTCAACTCTCAGACTGAGGACAGGTTTGAAAGATTTGCAAATGACGGACTTGTAAATATCTGGTCGGCGAAATATCCGTCAGACGAGCCGCATAAGGAGTATGATCCTGAAAACATCGTTCCGGGTATCTGGAACGTGATGCCTGTTCAGCAGGGCGACCACGGAGCCGCAATCGGTCTGATGACTGACAGCGAAAAGACTCACAAACTTTATAAAGAGATTTATGATCTGATTTCGTTTGCGGAGTCAGAGAGCAGATAAAGATTCTAATACGCCTGTTCCGAGATTATTCCGGAGCAGGCTTTTTTTCAAAGATTGTCCGTCAGTTAAACAGCAAATCGGCAATATATTATTTATTATTATTTTTATTATTATTATTATTTTTATTATTATCTGTTGTCACTATCCTGTCACTATCCTGACGCTTTCCTGTCACTATCCTGACGCTTTCCTGTCACTATCCTGACGCTTTCCTGTCACTTTCCTGTCGGTTGTTTGTTGATAATTTTAAAGAGACAATGCCGTTTTTTATGCAAAGATTATCCGTCAGTTAAACAGCAAATCGGCAATATATATTATTTATATTATTATTTATTATTATTTTTATTATTATTATTTTTATTATTATTTTTATTATCTGTTGTCACCTGTTTGTCACCTGTTTGTCGGTCGTTTGTCGGCTGTTTGTCACCTGTTTGTCGGTCGTTTGTCGGCTGTTTGTCACTTGTTTGTCGGCTGTTTGTCGATAAGTTAAAGGAGCAATTCAAAGATAATCCGTCAGTTAAATTAAAAATATATATTATTAATTATTATTATTATTTTTTTTATATTATTTGGGTTTAGCGAACTGTTAGTCATCTGTTGATGAACTGTTAGCGAGCTGTTGCTTTGTTTTATGATTGTTACCGTTAAATATTCCCTCTCACCCATAGTCCCAAATCGCACTTTTTTCAAAGAAATCTTTTGAAAAATCGGGTGTTTTCAAAAAAGTTTACAAATTGTTTACATTTGAGTGGCTTTAGTACAGAAAGAGCATAATGATTTCACAAATATTTAAAAAGAGCGGTTGTAGGGGTCGACAACCTTGGCGACCCATTGAAATTTGATTAATTATTTTCAGGCTGCCGAGGGCGTCGCTCGATGCAGGTATTAAATTTTGATTACAACCAAAACGGATATTATTTCATTACCATCTGCACAAAGGATATGCAGTGTTTACTGTCTTCGGTCGTAGGGGCTGACGACCTCGGCAGCCCTCATGTTGAGTTAAAAAACTATGGAAAAATCGTCGAGAAAAAC
>CADAMY010000028.1 GCA_902789095.1 Oscillospiraceae bacterium
AAATATTATTATATAATTAACGTATAAACATTCAGGAGGTATCTTCATGAGTAAAGAAAATAAAAAGCCTATGGACGCAAACGTCAAAGCAACGATCATTCGCTGTATCAGCGCAGTTCTTTGCGTTGCAATCGTAATTTGCGGTTCATCAGTAATTTCCAACAAAGCTAACGAAAATAAGCTTCAGATCGCTCAGTCTGTAAACGGCGGAAATGCCGCAGCCGACAACGGCTCAACAGATTCAGCAGATCCCGCATCTGACGGAACAATAGCCGACCCTGCTGCAGCAGACAGCGGCGTTACCGGCGACGAAACCCAAAAAGACACTGCGGCAGCAGACGCAGCCTCTGACGCAGCAGCGCCTGCCGACAGCAGTTCATCAGCTTCAGCAGATTCTGCGCAGAGCAGTTCCTCTTCATCATCTTCATCATCTGCGGCTCAGTCTTCATCATCTTCAAGTTCTTCAACCGCAAGCAAAGCAAAATCAACTGCTGAAATCATCAGCATCTACAATGCCGCTACCAAAAAAGCAGTTGACGCAAAGGTACCCTTCCAGAAATCAAGAACTACAACAGAAAAGAAATTTGACGCCGGCGCTGTCCTCAAAGGAATGAAAAAAATCGTTTATCAGTTCATGGGCGTTGGCAGCGACAATCAGTTCTCAGAAAACGTTACCAAAGAAGAAGCAAAAGAAAATTATTTCAAATATCTCCAGGCTTCAAGACTTACGGCTGCTGACGTTACTAGCGCAACGATCAAGGAATCAAACGGAACGTCAACAATCACTCTTAACCTTAAAAACGGAGCCAGCACAGTTGCAAACGGCAAACTTACATCTGCTGTAAACAACACCGCTCTTGACAAATGCGGTATAGCTCAAGGTAAGGAAGATAAGAGCTACTGGGATCACAAGAATGCAGAAAATATTTATGCGGCTATTGATGAAGTTCCCGGATGCACAAGCGCCAACATCAGCGAAAGCTATTCAGGCGCAACGGTTACTCTTGTTGTAAACGCTAACGGTCAGATGACAAGCATGGTTGTTAAATTCAACTTCAAAGCAGAGATGAGCAAGGTTATGGGTTCATCAGGTACTGCAGAAGCTTCTTCAGTTGTTACAATGAACAACTTCAAGTGGTAAGCTGAAAAAATCAAAGAGAGCCGATTCTTATGTTTCGGCTCTTTTTCTATGATATAAAGGTTGGTGCGTATGTTCAGAACAGGCTGTCACCTCTCAGTCTCAAAAGGATTTTACAATATGGGCTTGGAAGCGCTCTCTATCGGCGCAGATACGATGCAGTTTTTCACAAGAAATCCGAGAGGCAGCAAAGCAAAAGCGATCGATGAAAAAGATGTTGAAAAGTTCATATCTTTCTGCAAAGAAAACAATATCGGCAGTTTATTAGCTCATGCGCCATATACGCTGAATCCCTGCTCAGCCAATCCCGAAAAACGAGGCAGTTTGCTCTTGAAACGATGCAGGACGATCTGAAAAGACTCTCGCTTCTGCCTGAGTGTATGTATAACTTTCATCCGGGCAGTCATACGGGTCAGGGCGCAGAAAAAGGCATAGAGCAGATTGCCGATCTGCTTAACAAGATAATGAAGGAAGATCAGTCGACCGTTATTCTGCTTGAAACAATGTCCGGCAAAGGGAGCGAAGTCGGCAGAAGTTTTGAAGAAATCGCAGAGATAATCAGCAGAGTGAATATCAAAAGCAAAATCGGCGTATGTCTTGACACATGTCACGTTCACGACGCAGGTTATAATATAAAAGACGATCCGGACAGTGTTGCGAAAGAATTTGACAGAGTCATAGGTCTTGATTATCTCAGAGCGATTCACATAAACGACAGCATGAATCCCATCGGAGCGCACAAAGACCGTCACGCAAAAATCGGCGAAGGTTACATCGGTATTCCTGCGTTTGAAAGAATAATAAATCATACCGCTTTTCGTGATCTGCCCTTTTACCTTGAAACACCGAATGAGCTTGACGGCTACGAAAAAGAAATAAAATTGCTGAGAAATCTCAGAAAGCAATAAATATATATTTACAATTTAAAAAAATGAGTTAAAATAGTATCAATGGAGTGATTACAATGGAAATGTTTAAACTTACACCTTTTGTCGCTGATTATATCTGGGGCGGCACGAGACTCATTGACGAATACGGAATCAAGACCGATAAGAATCCTGCGGCGGAGGCTTGGGTGCTCTCATGTCATCCTGCAGGTCCGAGCGTCGCTGCAGACGGTGAATTCAAGGGCAAAACTCTTGAGCAGATTTACGAAGCTGACAAATCGATCTGCGGCACTCACGGGGAGAAATTCGAGTTTTTCCCGATTCTTATTAAATTGATCGACGCTAAAAATAATCTTTCGATCCAGGTTCATCCCGACAACGAATACGCTATGCGTGTTGAAGGCGAATACGGTAAGACTGAAGCGTGGTACATTCTTGACTGTGACGACGACGCTGAGCTGATACTCGGATTTAACCGAAACGTCAGCGTTGAAGAATTCAAAGAAGCCGCTCAGAGCGAAAAAATGCTTGACATAGTCAATAAAGTTAAAGTTCACAAAGGCGACCTGTTCTTTATAGAAGCAGGCACCATGCACGCAATATGCAAAGGAATAATGCTCGCAGAAGTTCAGCAGAATTCTAATACGACTTACAGGATTTATGACTACGGCAGACTCGGAGCTGACGGCAAGCCCCGCCCGCTTCACGTTGAAAAAGCCGCTGACGTTACAAAGCTCTGTCCGCCTGTAATTCCTGATGCGGCAGACAGAAAAACCGAGCGCTTTGAAAACGCAGAGAGAGCCGAGCTTACATCCTGCGATCTGTTCACAATGTTCAGTCTAAGCGTTAACGGCAAATACAGCGGTTTATGCGATGAAACATCGTTCGTTTCTCTTTTATGCACAGACGGCTCGGCAAAAGTGACCTGCGGCGGCAAAGAGCTTGAATTCAAAAAAGGCGAAAGTATTTTTATCCCCGCCGGAAGCGGTGAATTTATTATAGAAGGCAATATAAAAATCCTTGAAACGAGGATATAAAAATCTTTCAGTAAGGAGCTGTAAAAATGGCTGTTAAAATCATTGCACACAGAGGAGCAAACAGATACGCTCCGCAGAACACAATTCCTGCGTTTGAAAAGGCGTTTGAGCTTGGCGCAGACGGACTGGAAACTGACGTTCATCTCACAAGCGACGGCGTACCCGTAATTTGTCACAACTACACTATCGACGAGCTTTCAAACGGTAAAGGCACAATAAGCGAGATGACTTTTGAGCAATTCAAAAGCTATGATTTCGGCTCATATTTCAGCGATAGATTCACGGATATTCCTGCTCCTTCCCTTGAAGAATTGCTTGAGCTTTGCAGCAAAAATCCGATTGAAATTCTTAACATTGAGCTCAAACCGCCTAAGGACAACAATCTCAGCGTTGTCAAGAAAACGATTGATATGGTCAGGGAGTACGGTCTTTTTGACAAAATGATCATGTCATCTTTCAGCGCAAGCGTTTTAATTGAGGCAAAGAAACTTGACAGGAACTGCAGCACAGCATATCTTTACAGCCCCGATAAAAAAGAATTCTATCGTGTTTTTACGAGAATAGAAAAGTTTGCTCACGAAATAGGCGCATGCGCCATTCATCCTCACGAATTTTTTGTAAACCGTCAGTTAGTGGAAAAAGCGCATAATGAAGGTATCAAAGTAAACGTCTGGACAGTAAACAAAAAAAGCAGTATCCTGAAGCTTGCAGATTACGGAGTTGACGGTATAATTACCGACAAGCCCGATTTCGCGCGTCAGGTACTGCTCGAAGCAGGGCAGGAAGAAAATCCCGCCGAATAATTCACTTTTCAAATACAACAAATCCGACTTGCGTGGGGTGATCCATTATCAGCATCTCGGATTTTTGTTTTTTATACTTAACGATTCTGTATGAAGCGATAACGTCGCCTGCCGCACCTGAAATCATTATGACGCCAAGCAGCAGAAGAGCCTCAGAGCCTATAATAATTGATAAGGCAGTAATCCCGAAACCGAGTATGATAAGCGGCATAAGCGAGCCGATTACATACTCGCTTTTTTTAAGCGGAGTTTTGCAGTTGCAGTATGGAGTAAGGTATTCCTTCATAAAGCCGAATGATATATCTTTAAAATGATTCTGCGCAAAAATGCCCCAGAACAGTCCGTGAATCAGCTCATGGACTACCGTTAAAACTATAAGACCTGCAAAAAATATTAGATAGCTGCTGATTTTCATTAAATTTTCAAAGCGGAAATGACCGTTATTGAGAATAAACAGCAGAATACCTGCTGCCGCCGCAATTACTAACATAACGATTGAAAAAACGTTTGCTCCGACGATTCCGAAGGTCTGATCGTTTTTTGTAAAGCCTTTTTTATCAAGCTCTTCACATAAATTATTGAATTCATCAAGTCTTTTTTTCTCTGCCTGAGTAAGTTCTCTGTTTTTTTCGTTCTGTTTCATAAAATCTGCTCCTGCCTCAATTCCATTTTAATATGCGGTATGCCGTCCTCAAGAAACTCTTCGGAAACCTGAGTAAATCCGAGCTTTTCATACATTTCTTTAACATAAGTCTGCGCTTCTATTGTAATAAGCTTTGCGCCGAAAACTTCTTTGGCTGTATTTATACCTTCTTTAACAAGCGCCGAAGCTAAGCCCTGACGCCTCCTGGTGCACAGAACTCTGCCGATTGACGGCGAAAGAAAAAACGTATTTTCAGGCAGAACACGAAGATATGCGATTATTTCATCACCGTCTTTATAAAAGAGATGATACGCACATTTATCGTATTCGTCAACGTCCTGATAAACGCAGTTCTGCTCAACTACAAATACGGCAATACGCATCCTGTAAATCTGCCGGATTTCGTCATTAGTCAGCTCCGAAAAACTTTTGACATACAGCTTCATATCACTCACCCTTTTCAAGAGAAGCAATTATTATCTCAGGTCTGTTGTTTACGCGAACGGGAATATAGCTGTTGCCTATTCCCCTGCTGACTATCATATCCGTATCATTTTTATGATAAAGTCCTGCGTCATACTGCGGAAACCAGCCCTGATTCGGCGCAGCGACACCGCCGATAAAAGGTATTCGGAACTGACCGCCGTGAGCGTGACCGCTGAAAACAAGGTCGATATCGTGTTTGACATAAACGCTGAAAATTTCCGGTCTGTGTGACAGAAGAATTTTATATCCTTCTCCTTGAGAAATCTCGCCGAGTTTATCGTCAATTGTCCGGGCTCTTCGCCCTGTTTCAAGTTTTGTGAAACTCGGATCGTCAACCCCGATAAGCCGGATCTTATCTCCGTTCTTTTCAAGGAATACGCTCTCGTCACGCAGAACGGTAATTCCGCAGTCTTTCATTCGCTTTTCAAGAATCAGATAATCGTCCTTTACTCTCGCTTCGTGGTTCCCCGTAACGTAATAGCACGGCGCAATTTTTGCCGCAGACTCTGCAAAAGAAGCGGAAACTTCCACGTCTGTTCGCCTTGAATCAATTATATCCCCTGTTATGACGATTATATCAGGCTCGCTTTTCTCAAGCAGTTTAATAAGCATAGAGTTGTTTTTACCGAATGTCGCATTATGAAGGTCCGAAACCTGAGCTATCCTGTATCCGTCAAATCCTTCAGGCAAATCGGACGATTTAACGGTAATTTTGTTCAGTCCCACTGTAAAATTGCCCCAAGCCATCCATGCGCTGAACAGTATTATAAATACTGCAAAAATAATCAGCAGCTTTTTTATTATCACTTTTGACCGTTTCATTTAATCACCGCTAATATTATAGAATCAATTATAACAGGTGTCAACAGAAAAAAATCCGAAAAGTTTGAAAGATATTGATAAATTCATCTTGACAAAACTTCTGATTATGTTATAATTTTTTTTAATATTTATATCTTTACGGCAAATCTGCATAGTTTATGCTGAGAAAAGGAGTTGTTAATGATGCCTGTATTTATCAATGAACCGTCTCATACCTTTAATGAATATCTGCTGATCCCCGGTTATTCATCAAGCGAGTGTGTACCTGCGAACGTTTCACTTAAAACGCCGCTTGTAAAATTCAGAAAAGGTGAAGAACCGTCAATATCTATGAATATTCCGCTTGTGTCTGCAATTATGCAATCTGTATCCGGCGATAAGCTGGCGGTTGCGCTCGCAACAGAAGGCGGTGTTTCTTTTATATACGGAGCTCAGACTATCGAAAATGAGGCCGCAATGGTCAAGCGTGCCAAAACATACAAAGCAGGCTTTGTAAGAAGCGACTCAAACATCCGCCCCGACCAGACTCTCGGCGAAGTTATTGCGCTGACTGAAAAGACAGGACATTCAACTATTGCCGTTACCGAAGACGGATCCCCCGACGGAAAGCTTCTCGGCATTGTAACCGGCAGAGATTACAGAGTCAGCCGTATGTCAATGGACCTTAAAGTATCCGAATTTATGACGCCTTTTGAAAAGCTCGTATGGGCTCCCGAAGGAACAAGCCTTAAAGAAGCCAATAATATTATATGGGATCACAAGCTCAACAGCCTGCCGATACTGTCAAAGGAAGGCAATCTCTGCTACATGGTTTTCAGAAAAGACTATGACACTCATAAGCAGAATCCCAACGAACTGCTCGACAGCCACAAGCGTTACGTTGTTGGCGCAGGTATAAACACGAGAGACTATGAGCAGAGAGTCCCCGCACTTGTTGAAGCAGGCGCAGACGTACTGTGCATAGACTCGTCGGAAGGCTTTTCAGAATGGCAGAAAATCACTATCGGCTGGATAAGAGAAAAATACGGCGATTCAGTCAAGGTAGGCGCCGGCAATGTTGTTGACGCTGACGGTTTCCGCTTCCTTGCCGAATGCGGAGCAGATTTCGTCAAAGTCGGTATCGGCGGCGGCTCGATCTGCATAACACGAGAAACTAAGGGCATCGGCAGAGGCCAGGCAACTGCGCTTATTGACGTATGCGCTGCAAGAGATAAATATTATGAAGAAACAGGAATTTACGTTCCCGTATGCTCAGACGGCGGCATCGTATACGACCATCACATCACACTTGCGCTCGCTATGGGAGCGGATTTTTGTATGCTCGGCAGATATTTTGCTCGCTTTGATGAAAGCCCGTCAAATAAAGTCAGCATTAACGGCACATATTATAAAGAATACTGGGGCGAAGGCTCGGCAAGAGCCAGAAACTGGCAGAGATATGACCTCGGCGGCGACAAGAAGCTCTCATTTGAAGAAGGCGTCGATTCATACGTTCCTTACGCCGGCAAGCTCAAGGATAACGTTGCGCTCACTCTGAGCAAAATCAAATCAACTATGTGCAACTGCGGTGCGCTTACAATCAGCGAGCTTCAGCAAAAAGCAAAGCTTACGCTTGTATCTTCAACGAGTATTGTTGAAGGCGGAGCGCACGACGTTATACGCAAAGAAAGCACCCCTGCGGTTAAATAAAACACGGCACATCTGTTCACAAAGAACGGATGTGTTTTGGTTTAGAAATAAAATTGTTAAAAAATAATCAAACATAAAACGGAGGAATTGGAATGGACTATTTATCAGACATTGAAATTGCGCAGCAGTGTGAGATGAAGCCGATCACACAGATTGCCGAAAAAGCTCATCTTGACGAAAAGTATATTGAGCAGTACGGCAAGTACAAGGCAAAAATCGACCTTGCTCTTCTTAACGAAAGCAAGCGTGAAAACGGCAAACTCATTCTCGTTACCGCTATCACTCCCACACCCGCAGGAGAGGGTAAAACAACGACCACAATCGGTCTTGCCGACGGACTTTCAAGAATCGGCAAGGACGTTACCGTAGCATTGCGTGAGCCTTCACTCGGCCCCGTTTTCGGCGTTAAAGGCGGCGCGGCAGGCGGCGGATACGCTCAGGTTGTTCCTATGGAAGACATCAACCTCCATTTCACAGGCGACTTTCACGCAATCGGAGCCGCAAACAATCTGCTTGCAGCTATGCTTGATAATCACATTCAGCAGGGCAACGCACTTGGCATTGACGTTCGCAAAATTACATGGAAGCGCTGCGTTGATATGAACGACCGTCAGCTCCGTTACGTTACAGACGGCCTTGGCGGCAGAGCAAACGGTGTTCCGCGTGAAGACGGTTTTGATATTACCGTTGCAAGTGAAATCATGGCTGTTTTCTGCCTTGCAAATTCCATTACCGATTTAAAAGACAGACTTTCAAGAATCATTGTCGGCTACACATACGACGACAAGCCCGTTACTGCAGGCGATCTTAAGGCTGTCGGCGCTATGGCGGCTTTGCTTAAAGATGCTCTCAAGCCCAACCTTGTTCAGACTCTTGAAGGCACTCCCGCTTTCGTTCACGGCGGACCTTTTGCAAATATTGCTCACGGCTGTAACTCCGTAATGGCAACTAAACTGGCTATGAAGATGGGCGATTACACAGTTACGGAAGCAGGATTCGGCGCTGATCTCGGAGCTGAGAAATTCCTTGACATTAAATGCCGTATGGCAGGTCTTACTCCTGACGCAGTTGTTGTTGTCGCAACAGTAAGAGCTCTTAAGATGCACGGCGGACTTGACAAGAAATCCCTTGCAACAGAAGATATCGACGCACTTGAAAAAGGCGTTCCGAACCTTCTTCGTCACGTTTCAAATATCAAGAACGTATATAAACTCCCCTGCGTTGTTGCTGTTAACCGTTTCCCGACCGATACCGATAAGGAAATTGAATTTATAATTGATAAGTGCAAACAGCTCGGCGTAAACGTTGTTCTTTCTACCGTATGGGCAGAAGGCGGCAAGGGCGGCGAAGCTCTTGCAAAAGAAGTTGTTCGTCTTTGTGAAGAAGAAAAAGGCGATTTCACATTCTCATACGAGCTTGAAGGAACAAGCATTGAAGAAAAAATCGAAGCTGTTGTTAAAAAAGTTTACGGCGGAGACGGAATCAACATTCTTCCTGCCGCTCAGAAGCAGATCGACACGCTCACAGCTCTTGGATATGACAAGATGCCTGTATGTATCGCTAAAACTCAGTACAGCTTCTCCGATGATCCGACAAAGCTCGGCGCACCCGAAAACTTCACGGTTACGGTTAAGAACGTTAAAGTAAGCGCCGGCGCAGGATTTGTTGTTGTTCTCACAGGCGACATTATGACGATGCCCGGTCTGCCGAAAGTTCCCGCAGCAGAAAAAATCGACGTTGACGAAAACGGCAAGATCACAGGACTTTTCTAATAAAGATATCCAAAAAGATGCACCTCTTTCGCAGAGGTGCATTTGCATATATGAGGTATTATATGAACAGCAAAAATATGTACAAATTCCTGTATCGGCTATTTGACGGCGTAACCCCGATTTATGAGGACTGCGGCAGTATATGCTCCTCTGCCTGCTGTAAAGGTGATGATAAAACAGGTATGCTTCTTTTTCCTAATGAGCAGACGTCACTCAGCGTTATTGAAAAGGACGGAGTCAGTCTCGCTGTCTGCGACGGAAAGTGCCGCAGAGAAGAAAGACCTCTGTCGTGCAGGATTTTTCCGTTTTTTCCGACTGTTGATGAAAACGGTGAGATTATTGTTTCCATTGATTCAAGAGCATTTAATATTTGTCCGCTCGCCAGAAATCATAATGAAGTAAGATTCAGCCCCTTGTTTATCAGACACGTCAGAATTGCAGGGCAAATAATGATGAAAGACCCGGAATGCAGAAAATTTATTGAGGAAATCACAAAAGAAATTGAAGATATAAACCTTGCTCATAAAATGCTGATCGAATAGCCTGAATCAGACAATATCATTTTACAAAAAAAAACGGCAATCCTTTCGGACTGCCGTTAATTTTGTTTTGTTTTGATTTAACCGTTATAAGCCGATATTAATTATTATTCAAAGATCTCGGTAACAACGCCTGAACCTACTGTACGGCCGCCTTCACGGATAGCGAAACGAAGACCGTTTTCAATAGCGATAGGAGTGATAAGCTCAACGTTCATAACAACGTTATCGCCGGGCATGCACATCTCAACGCCTTCGGGAAGAGTGATAACGCCTGTAACGTCAGTTGTACGGAAGTAGAACTGAGGACGATAGTTGTTGAAGAAAGGAGTATGACGGCCGCCTTCATCCTTGCTAAGAACGTAAACCTGACCGGCAAACTTTGTATGAGGATGGATTGAACCGGGTTTGCAGAGAACCTGACCACGCTCAATCTCTGTACGCTGAATACCACGAAGGAGAGCACCGATGTTGTCGCCTGCCTCAGCATAGTCGAGGATCTTGCGGAACATTTCGATACCTGTAACAACTGTCTTTTTCTTTTCGTCCTGAAGACCAACGATTTCAACTTCTTCGCCTGTCTTCAGCTGACCACGCTCAACTCTACCGGTAGCAACAGTACCACGGCCTGTGATTGTGAATACGTCTTCAACAGGCATAAGGAAGGGAAGGTCTGCTTTACGGTCGGGTGTGGGGATATAAGTGTCAACTGCATCCATGAGTTCCCAGATGCAAGCGAGCTCGGGAGCGTTTACGTCGTCACCTGAATACTCAAGTGCTTTAAGAGCAGAACCCTTGATGATCGGTGTGTCGTCGCCCGGGAATTCATACTCGTCAAGAGTCTCACGGATTTCCATTTCAACGAGCTCGATAAGTTCTTCGTCGTCAACCTGATCGCATTTGTTCATGAATACGATGATGTAGGGAACGCCAACCTGACGAGCAAGGAGAAGATGTTCTTTAGTCTGAGCCATGGGGCCGTCAGTAGCAGCAATAACAAGGATTGCGCCGTCCATCTGAGCAGCACCTGTGATCATGTTCTTAATATAGTCAGCATGACCGGGGCAGTCAACGTGAGCATAGTGACGTGTTTCTGTCTCATACTCAACGTGAGCTGTATTGATTGTGATACCACGCTCTCTCTCTTCGGGAGCTTTATCGATGTTTGCATAATCAACGAAGTCAGCTTCGCCTTTCATAGCGAGAGTCTTTGTGATAGCTGCTGTAAGTGTTGTTTTGCCGTGGTCAACGTGACCGATAGTACCAATGTTAACATGGGGCTTACTACGGTTAAATTTTTCTTTTGCCATTGGGAATTCCTCCTAACTAAAATACGAAATAAATAACTATGCGCATTGCACAGAATTATTTTATCAATTTTACTCACAAAATGCAAGTGTTTTTTAAAAAATATTAGCCTTTTGCTCTCGTAGAAATGATATCTTCCGAGATTGACTTCGGAACAGCCGTATAATGGCTGGGTTCCATTACATACTGACCGCGTCCCTGAGTCTTGGAACGAAGGTCTGTCGCATAACCAAACATGTTGGCAAGCGGGATTTGTGCGTTTACCTGAACAGCGCCTGTTCTGGTCTCTGTGCCCTGAATCATACCGCGGCGTGAGTTTACGTCACCCATTACATCGCCGAGATACTCGTCGGGAACGATAACGGCAACCTTCATAATCGGCTCCATAAGCGCCGGGGATGCCTTTTTCATAGCGTCTTTAAATGCCATAGAACCGGCAATCTTGAACGCCATTTCAGAAGAGTCGACCTCATGATAAGATCCGTCATAAAGCGTAACTTTAACGTCAACTACCGGGTAGCCTGCAAGTACACCTGACTGCATTGCACCCTCGATACCTGCCTGAACAGCAGGAATGTATTCCTTGGGAATAACGCCGCCGACAATAGCGTTGACAAATTCAAAGCCTTTTTCGGGGTTGGGCTCGATCTTGATCTTAACGTGACCGTACTGACCTCTACCGCCTGACTGACGGGAATATTTGCAGTCAACATCCGCAGGAGCGGTGATCGTTTCTCTGTAAGCAACCTGAGGTTTACCTACGTTAGCTTCAACCTTGAATTCACGAAGCATTCTGTCAACAATGATTTCAAGATGAAGCTCACCCATACCTGCGATAATGGTCTGGCCTGTCTCTTCGTCTGTATAGCAACGGAAAGTGGGATCTTCCTCAGCAAGTTTTGCAAGGGCAATACCCATCTTTTCCTGACCTGCTTTAGTCTTGGGCTCAATGGCTACACGGATAACAGGCTCCGGGAATTCCATTGATTCAAGGATGATCGGATGCTTTGCATCGCAGAGAGTATCGCCGGTTGTGGTATTTTTAAGACCAACAGCAGCGGCGATGTCGCCTGCATAGCAGCATTCGATATCTTTTCTGTTGTTTGAGTGCATCTGAAGAAGACGGCCCATTCTTTCGTTATTGCCTTTGACTGAGTTGTAAACAGTTGTACCTGCCGTAACAGTACCTGAATAAACTCTGAAGAAACAAAGCTTACCAACATACGGGTCAGTTGCAATTTTGAAAGCAAGAGCTGCAAAAGGTTCATCGTCTGACGACTTTCTTTCTTCCTCTTCGTCAGTATCAGGGTTGATACCCTTGATAGCCTCAATGTCTGTCGGAGCGGGCATATAGTCGATAATAGCATCAAGGAGCATCTGAACGCCCTTGTTGCGGTATGAAGTTCCACAAGTAACGGGAACCATATCGTTAGCGATTGTTGCCTTACGGATGCAAGTCTTGATCTCGTCAATAGTAAGCTCCTGACCGTCAAAGAACTTCTCCATAAGAGCATCGTCCTGCTCTGCAACAGATTCGATAAGCTCATCATGATATTTCTGAGCTATTTCTTTCATATCGTCAGGGATTTCTTCGATTCTTATATCTTTACCCTGATCGTCGTAATAAACCTCAGCCTGCATTTTAACGAGGTCGATTACTCCTTTAAAATCTGATTCAGCGCCGATAGGAAGCTGAATCGGTACGGCGTTACATTTAAGACGCTCTTTCATCATGTCGATAACTCTGTAAAAGTTAGCGCCCATAATGTCCATCTTATTAACGTAAACCATACGCGGAACATGGTACTTATCAGCCTGACGCCATACAGTTTCAGACTGCGGCTCAACGCCGCCCTTAGCACACAAAACAGTAACTGAACCGTCAAGAACACGAAGTGAACGTTCAACCTCAACTGTGAAGTCAACGTGACCGGGAGTGTCAATGATGTTGATACGATGTTTCTTGTACTGATGTTCAGAACCATACCAGAAGCACGTTGTAGCAGCAGAAGTGATCGTTATACCTCTTTCCTGCTCCTGTGCCATCCAGTCCATTGTGGCAGTACCGTCATGAGTCTCACCAATTTTGTGATTTATACCTGTATAATACAAAATACGCTCTGTGGTAGTTGTCTTACCGGCATCGATATGAGCCATGATTCCAATATTTCTTGTTAATTCAAGCGATACTTCTCTTGGCATTATAAACCTCCGTCGTCATATACCGTGACAAATAAAATGATGCGTGTAAAACAAAATTACCATCTGAAATGAGCAAAAGCCTTGTTGGCTTCAGCCATTTTATGAGTATCTTCACGCTTTTTGAATGCTGAACCCGTCTGATTAACAGCATCCATGATTTCGTTAGCGAGACGCTCTTTCATTGTTCTCTCTGAACGCTGACGGGCATAAAGTGTTATCCATCTTAAACCGAGAGTCTGTCTTCTGTCTGCACGGACCTCGATCGGTACCTGATAGGTAGCACCGCCGACACGGCGAGCCTTAACCTCAAGTACAGGCATAACATTTTCCATAGCTGCATCAAAAACCTCAAGCGGATCTTTTGATGTCTTTTCTTTGATGATATCGAAAGCGTCGTAAACTATTTTCTGTGCGACACCTTTTTTACCATCATACATAACACTGTTGATAAGTCTTGTTACCAACTTGGAATTGTAAAGCGGATCGGGCAAAACATCACGTTTTGCTATCTGGCCTCTTCTTGGCACGTCGCTTCCCTCCTTCATAATGATGATATCATAGGTACTCGAGTGACAAAACCCCGTGGCGCCAATGGAGAGGCATATACAAATATATATATATACATCTCACATTGTTACATAAAAATTATGCACAGCCTGCAAGAAGATTCTGTCTTTTAATTAGATATAATCGATCAACGATTATTTTTTCGCTGCTTTCGGGCGTTTTGCGCCGTACTTTGAGCGAGCCTGCATTCTTCCGTTTACGCCCTGGGTATCGAGTGTACCGCGAACGATATGGTAACGAACGCCGGGAAGGTCTTTAACACGGCCGCCGCGGATAAGAACAACGCTGTGCTCCTGAAGGTTGTGACCTACGCCGGGAATGTATGAAGTAACTTCGATTCCGTTTGTAAGACGAACTCTGGCTATCTTACGAAGAGCTGAGTTGGGCTTCTTGGGAGTAGCTGTCTTAACTGCTGTGCAAACGCCTCTCTTCTGGGGTGAATTCTGATCTGTAACAATGTTCTTCTTAGAATTGAGACCCTTTAAGAGTGCGGGAGCCTTAGCCTTCTTCTCCTGTGTTTCTCTGCCGTTTCTAACTAACTGATTAAAGGTTGGCAAACACAAACATCTCCTTTCCTCAAATATATAGTCAACGCAAAACGCTTTACTGTTTACACAGTAAAGCAATTTTACGCAACATACAGTTATTTATTTTACTATTTTTATATCAAAAAGTCAATAGTAAATTAAAATAAATCTGAATTTTCTTCTATATCGGTAATTTCAGCCGAAACGTTTACCGGTACGGGTTTTACCTGAACCTCAGAATAGCATCTCATGCCGGTACCTGAAGGCAGGAGCTTACCGATAATAACGTTTTCTTTAAGTCCGATAAGAGGATCGGTTTTGCCTTTGATAGCCGCATCGGTAAGAACTCTTGTTGTTTCCTGGAATGATGCAGCGGAAAGGAATGATTCCGTAGCAAGTGAAGCTTTAGTAATACCCATAAGAGTAGGCTCAGCCTGAACGTAAATCGGCTCTCTGCCTTCTGCTTCTGCTTTTCTGCGGATCTCATCGTTTATAGCATAGAACTGGGATTTTTCGATCTGGATTCCGGGAAGTAAATCTGAATCTCCCGGATCTGTAACCTTAACCTTGCGTATCATCTGACGAACAATAACTTCGATGTGCTTATCGTTGATATCAACGCCCTGAGTACGGTATGTTCTCTGTACTTCACGGATAAGGTAATCATGAACGGCGTCAACGCCTCTGATTGCAAGAATATCATGCGGATTCGGAGCGCCATCGGTAAGAGCCTGACCTTTAGCAACTATGTCGCCTTCCTCAACGATCTCACGGAAGCCGTAAGGAATAAGGTAAGATTTTTCGTTGCCTTCATCGTCTGTAATTACGATGTGGCGGCTCTTCTTGATCTCACGAATTGAAACTCGTCCGTCGATTTCTGCAAGGATCGCGAGTGACTTCGGCTTTCTTGCTTCAAAGAGTTCTTCGATTCTGGGAAGACCCTGTGTGATATCGCCGGCATCCTTTGCACCGCCGGTATGGAACGTTCTCATCGTAAGCTGTGTACCGGGCTCACCGATCGACTGAGCAGCGATAATACCTACTGCCTCACCTACTGTAACAGGCTCGCCTGTCGCAAGGTTTGCGCCGTAGCATTTGATACATACGCCGCGCTCTGCTTTACAGGTAAGGAGTGATCTAATCGTGATGCTCGGTATTTCGGTTTCGGGGAACTGACCTGCGTCAAGCTTTGCCTGGAAGTCAGCCTTGACTTTGGTGGCAACACGCTCAGCGTCTGCATCGCTCATCATTACGTCTTTAGACTGGATAAGCTCGCCTGTTTCCTCATCAACAAAGTCATTGAGAAGATATCTGCCCTGAAGTCTTTCTTTAAGATCAACTATCTTACGGTTGCCGTGATAGATATCGTAAACCTTGATGCCTTCGTCACAGCCGCAGTCCTCTTTATAAATGATAACTTCCTGAGAAACGTCAACGAGACGGCGGGTCAGATAACCTGAGTCCGCTGTACGAAGCGCCGTATCGGCAAGACCTTTACGAGCACCTCTGGAAGAGATGAAGTATTCAAGAATGTTAAGACCTTCACGGTAGTTAGCCTTGATGGGAACTTCGATCGT
>CADAMY010000029.1 GCA_902789095.1 Oscillospiraceae bacterium
TGATCCTGTAGATCCTGTAGATCCTGTTGATCCTGTTGATCCCGTAGATCCTGTTGATCCTGTTGATCCTGTTGATCCCGTTGATCCCGTTGATCCTGTAACTCCCGCAGATCCTTCAACAGATAAGAAAGACGACAAGAAAGACGACAAGAAAGACGATACATCTGCAAAAGCCGACAAGAGCGCTGAAAAAGGCAATACTGCTGCTACCGGCACTGATGCAATAAGCCCCAATACAGGCGATGTATCCAAAGCTGCTGTTTGCGCTATAGTTACTGCTATGTCAGGCGCTGCTATTACTCTTGTTCTTCGCAAAAAGAATGAATCTGAAGAATAATTCAGGTTTGTAATAGATTAACAGCATTGTTGTATAAATAATTATTAAATAGAGCCGTTAACGAGTTTTCGTCAGCGGCTCTGATTTTATTTTGAGATTAAATTATCAAGATATACTTTTGAGTTCTTGATTTGGATTTCATCTGAGTAACCCCAGTTGTAAAGTTCTATTATTGCACTTTTATCATATCCGACAGCTTGAAGTGAATCAAACAGCTTTTTAAAATCATATTTTCCTTCACCCGGCGGGATGCAGTCCCTTGTCTCGTCAAAATCGCTAATATGTACTTGCATTATATCATTGGGAAATGTGTTTATTATTTCAAATTCATCGACTCCGCATCTGCGGCATTGCTTGGTATCAAGAACTATTTTAAATTCATCCTTGAATTCTTTATTTAATCTTTTCAGAAAATCGATGTCTGAAGCGCTTCTTCTGTTGACTATTTCGTGAACAGGCAAAACTCCGTAAGGCTTAGCAGCATCACAAAGCATACGGAATGATTCAAAATAATCTTCATCGTTATGCTTTCCTTTGTTTCCGCCGTGCAGCACCACACATTCTGCCCCGAGTTTTTCAGCGGCTTCAAAATATTGTTTATAGTATTCTATACCCTCTGTTATTCTTCTTTTATATGATCCGAAAAGTATGAATGGCTCCGCATAAGATGTAAAAGGATGTATCGACCGAATAGTAATTCCATTGTCTTCTTTAACTTTTTTTATTGTTTCAAATATTTTTCCGCTTAGTTCGATTTCACTGTTGAAAAATATTTCAGCAGTTTTTGCACCCATTTCAGCTAATTTCAGAAAAGACTTTTCTGTTTCAAGCGGGAAAAAACATGATGATGAGATTCCTATTTCCATTAAATCACCTCGTTTCAGATGCATTTTATCATAATTAATGAAAAAAATAAATATTTTTAATATATTTTTTAACTAAATATCGGAAATCATTGAAAAATTGTTTTATTTAATATATAATAAATCAGGTGATTAAAGATGAGTGAACCTATCAGGATTTTGAATCTTTTTACAAATATGAACCGCGGCGGAGCTGAGACTATGGTAATGAATTATTACCGTAATATCGACCGTACAAAGGTTCAGTTCGATTTTATGGTGCACCGTGAGCAGCGCGGTGATTATGATGATGAAATCGAAAGTCTCGGAGGCAGAATATACAGAATGTGTCCGGTTTATCCTCAGAATATTGTACGTTATCAGAAAATGCTTAAAGATTTCTTTAACGAGCATAATGAGTATAGAATTATTCATTCGCATATGTCTGAGCTTGGTTACTTTGCTTTTAAGGAAGCCCATAAACATGATATACCGGTCAGAATCTGTCATGCTCATAATGCTCCGGTAGGTTTCGATTCTAAAATTATATTCCGTGATATTCTTAAAAACTTAATCAAACCTTATACAACGCATAAATTTATTTGTTCTGAGCCGGCAGGCGAATGGCTTTTCGGTAAAAAGAATAAAAATGAGTTTGTTCAGATGAACAATGCTGTTGACGCTTCTTTGTTCAGATATGACGAAAGCACTCGCAAAGAAGTAAGGCGAGAGCTTGGTGTAAATGACTCTACGGCTGTGATTGGTCATGTCGGCAGATTCAACACTCAAAAAAATCACAAATTCCTTATCGAGATTTTTAAAGAAATAAACAGAATCAATGCGGATAGTGTACTGGTGCTTACCGGCAGCGGTAATCTTGAAGATAAAATCAGAAATCAAGTAAAAGAAATGGATCTTGAAGGAAAGGTTATTTTTACTGGAGTCAGAAGTGACGTTAACCGTCTGCTTCAGGGATTTGACGTTTTTCTTTTTCCGTCGCTGTTTGAAGGATTATCTGTAATTCTTATTGAAACTCAGGCATCGGGAACACCTTGTCTTACCAGTACGGCGGTATCTCGGCAGACTGAAATCAGCGACGTTATAGATTTTTATCCTCTTGAAGAAAGCCCTGCTAATTGGGCGAAAAAAGCTCTTGAACTTTCTAATAGAGATAAAAAAGATACATTTAATCAGATTGCAGACAGCGGTTATGATATAAAAACTAATGCGCAATGGCTGGAAAGCTTTTATCTTGAAAATAATAAATAAGAAGAGGATTGATATTTAATGTTTGTAAGCGAAAAATACAAAAGTAAATGTCCTGTTTCGTTCGAAATTTTCCCGCCTAAAGGAGACTTCGATATTGATTCTGCCAGAAAACTGGTAAGTGAGCTCAAAGTTCTGAATCCCGACTACATTAGCGTTACATATTCGGCCGGCGGCGGCGGAAACAGTCAGAAAACGGTTGATATTGCGTCAATTATAAAAAATGAATTCGGAATTGATGCCGTATGTCATATGACGTGCATTAATTCTGATAAGAACGAAGTAGAAAATGTTATTTCTACTATTAAGTCAAACGGAATCGAAAACGTTCTTGCTCTGAGAGGGGATATTGTTGAAGGTAAAGAGCCTACTGATTTTAAGTTTGCTAAAGATCTTATTCCTATGCTTAAATCTGCCGGACTTTGTGCCGGTGCGGCTTGTTATCCCGAAGGTCATGTCGATTGCTTTGATCCTGATCTTGACGTTGAATATATGAAAGAAAAAGAAGACGCAGGCGCTGAATTCTTTTTGAGTCAGCTCTTTTTTGATACTGATTCTTATTATGACTTTATGGAAAGATGCGCTAAACACGGCATTACAAAGCCTGTTTCGGCAGGTATTATGCCTGTGCGCACAAAAGATCAGATTTTAAGATTTATATTTATGTGTGGGGCTTCACTGCCTCGAAAGCTTATAAATATTCTTAATAAATACGAAAGCTCACCCGATGATCTTAAAAAAGCCGGTATGGAATACGCTTCCTGCCAGATTACGGATCTTATAAAAAACGGAGCGCAGGGGATACATATTTATACTATGAATCGCCCTGAAATTGCCGCTTATAATATACACAGTATAAAAAATGCAAAACTTTATTGATGAAGTAATACGGTATCTCGGTTACGGTGAAAACGTTCCGGATAAAGAAGTTATTGATACAATTACTGAAATTAAAAATAATGCAGATTTGCTTTTAAAGCCGAAAAGCGTTTACGGAACTTTCGGTATCGGTTATTTTGATTTTTTAAGTTCTGATCTTTCCGCTCATTTAAAAGGTGCTGAATCAATCATTCTTTTTGCTGCAACTCTCGGAGCGGAAAGCGAAAGGCTTGCATCTTATTATCAGAAAACCGATATTCAGAAGGCTGTTATTTTTGACGCTGTCTGCAACGCTTTGATAGAGCAGTATTGCGACTGTATCTGTCAAGAAATAGCTGATAAGCTGCTGAAAGATAATAAATATATAAATACAAGATTCAGTCCGGGATATGGTGATTTTTCCATAGAGTATCAGAGTCTGATTCTTGATAATCTTAATGCCGGCAGAAGAATAGGACTAAGTGTTAATCAAAGCTCATTGCTTCTTCCGCAAAAGAGCGTAACGGCAGTTATCGGCGTTTTTGACTCACCGCCTGAAGGAAAGGCGAGAGGATGCGATAGCTGCAATATGAAAGAATCGTGCAAAATGAAAGGGGAGTCGGGATGTTCAAAGACGGCAAATTCCATATTATAGACGGAGCTATGGGCTCATTGCTTCAGACGAGAGGTCTGAAAAGCGGTGAAAAGCCTGAGCTTTTCATACTTGAAAATCCTGATATACTTCTTGATATACATAATGAATATGCAAAATACTGCGATATTGTTACCACCTGCACTTTCGGGGCAAACCGGTTGAAACTCGGCTCATCTGAATTGGTGCGAAAGGTTATCAATACCGCTGTTTCTGTTGCCAAAAAATCAAATGCGACTGCTGTTGCGCTTGATATCGGACCGATTGGTACAATGCTTGAGCCGATAGGAACGCTTAAATTTGAAGAAGCGTATGATCTTTTTAAAGAGCAGGTAGAAGCAGGTGAACAGGCAGGCGCTGATCTTGTAATAATAGAAACCGTTGCCGACCTTCTTGAAATGAAAGCGGCTGTATTAGCTGTTAAAGAAAATTCGTCACTTCCGGTAATTGCTACAATGACGTTTGAGGCGGACGGACGGACTTTCCTTGGGACTGACGCAAAAACGGCTGCAGTCACATTATCCTCGCTCGGCGTTGATGCGCTCGGTGTAAACTGTTCTTTAGGTCCTGATGAACTGAAATCTGTAGTTTCTGAAATGCTTGATTATTCGTCTGTTCCGGTTGTCGTTCAGCCTAACGCGGGACTTCCGTCTATTGAAAACGGCAACACGGTTTATAAAATCACATCCGAAGCGTTTGCGAATAGCTGTGAATACTTTGCCGACTGCGGAGTTTCTGTTTTCGGCGGCTGCTGCGGTACAACGCCTGAACATATTAAAGCTGTGAAGCAAATGCTCTGCAATAAGACTCCGGTACAACGCAAAATTAAAAAAACAACAACTTTTTGCTCAGGCAGAAAAACTGTTGAGCTGGACGGCAGAAATACGTTGATTATAGGTGAAAGAATCAATCCTACCGGCAAAAAAAGACTTAAAGAAGCATTACGTGAAAAGGATTACGGATACGTTATTAACGAAGCGCTTTCTCAGGAAGAGTTTGGCGCTGACGTTCTTGATGTTAACGCAGGTCTGCCTGAAATTGACGAAACTCAGACCCTTGTTTCACTCGTTAAAGAGATTCAGTCTGTCTGTGCTCTGCCGCTTCAGATCGACTCTTCAGACCCGAAAAGCGTTGAAAGCGCTGTTAGAATATACTGCGGTAAACCGATAATCAATTCTGTTAACGGCAATAAAGAGAGTATGGATAGTATTCTTCCTATCGTTAAGAAATACGGTACGGGAATCGTTGTGCTTACTCTTGATGAAAACGGAATCCCGGAAACTGCAGAAAAAAGATTTGAAGTTGCTAAAAGAATTGTTGATAAAGCAGTCGAAATGGGAATCCCGAAAGAAAATATACTCGTTGACTGTCTGGTTCTTACCGTTTCAACGAATCAGAAGGCTGTCAGAGAAACGCTTAAAGCAGTCACACTTGTAAAAGAAAAGCTCGGCGTAAAAACAGTGCTTGGTGTGAGCAACGTGTCATTCGGTATGCCTGAAAGAGAAATGATAAATGCTGCTTTTCTGGCTGAGGCTTTCGGCGCCGGCCTTGATATGCCGATATTGAATCCTATGTCTGAAAAGTACCGTGAGATTATAAATGCTCATAAGGTTATAAATAATGAAGATGCCGGCGGCAAAAAATTTATTGAACTTTATGCCGGCAAAAAGAAAGAAGAAAAAAGAGACAATATACATTCTCTTGACATTAAAGAAATAATCATCAGCGGCAGGAAGTCTCTGGCGTATAATACTGTTTCACAGATGCTTGAAACTACTGATCCGCTCGACGTAATAAATAATTATTTTATTCCTGCGCTTGATACCGTAGGCGACTGTTTTGAAAAAGGAACGATGTTCCTGCCTCAGCTCATGGCATCTGCTCAGACTGTCAAGAACGGCTTTGACGCTATTAAAGATCATGTCGGTAATACCGTTGCAACAAAAGGCAAAATCGTACTTGCCACCGTCAAAGGCGATATACATGATATAGGCAAGAATATAGTTAAAATGCTTCTTTCAAATTACGGTTATGACGTAATTGATCTCGGAAAAGACGTTGATCCGACTGTTGTTGCAGACGCCGTTGAACAGTCAGGCGCAAGGCTTGTTGGTTTAAGTGCGCTGATGACTACTACTGTAAGAGCAATGAAAGATACGATTGACATTTTGAGAGAACGTGGTCTTGAATGTAAAGTTATGGTTGGCGGAGCGGTACTCAATAAAGAATATGCTGATATGGTCGGAGCTGATTATTACGTCAGCGACGCAACCGAGTCAGCAAAAACCGCCGCTGTTGTATTGGGTAAATGATTTATGTTCGATAAAAATAGATTTGCATTTTTTCTTGATATAGACGGTACTCTTTATTCAGGCGGAAGAATACCGATGAAAAACAGGATTGCTTTAAAAGCAGCCCGTGAAGCAGGGCATCTTGTTTTTATTAATACAGCCAGATCAATGGGCAATATGCCTGAAAAAGTTAAAAAGCTGAAGGTTGACGGCTTTATCTGTTCACTTGGATGCAATATAATCATCAACGGTAAAACCGCAAGACTCACTACTATTGAGTCTGATGAACTTGCGAGGATTTTTGATATTTTGAACGATAACGGCGACAGATTTGTATTTGAAGGCGAAAAAATGATGATCTGCAATCAGAATTTTGCCAACGAAAATGACTGGGAAGAGATAGTGGCGGCTCAAAACGGCAAAGATTATCTTCTGAAATTTTACGATCAGCCTGTTGCAAAAATTTTTGTAAACGGTCAGATGACCAAAAAATCAAGGACAGAACTTGAAAAAGATTACGTTATATATCAGCACGGCAATTATGCTGAGTTTGGTATGAAGGGAAGCGATAAGGCATCCGGCATAAAGTTCGTTCAGTCTGTTTTTGATATCGATATAAAAAATTGTGTCGCAGTCGGAGACAGTCTTAATGATTCGGCTATGATGGAATATTGCGGTATATCTGTTGCGATGGGTAACGCTCCTAAGGCTGTTCAGGATATGTGCGATATCGTTACTGTAAGCGCAGATAAAGGCGGCGTTGCTCAGGCAATTTCAGAAATTGCTTTATAAATTTTATTCAGGAGGATAAAATGAGTATAGGAAACCGAAACGGCAAAATTGAATTGATGAGATTTATTATGAGCTTATTTGTAATAATATATCATGCTGAATCAACCATTAACGAAGATTTTTATCCAAGGTTTTTTGATATTATTACATTGTCAAAGCATGGCTGTATGGGTGTTGAATTCTTCTTTTTACTCAGCGGATTTTTTATGGCGAAATCTGCTGAAAAAGAATATAATATTAAACGTAATTATGTATTTAATGATTCAACAAATTATGTTTTAAAAAGATACATCACATTATTGCCTCCTGTAATTATTTCATTTTTTGCAGTTTTTACAGTTAATAATCTTATAAAAAGCCATGGATTGCATGAAACTTTATATAATCTTTTTAAGGCATTACCGGATATGCTTCTATTTTCAATGACCGGAGTACCTTATTATAAAGTTAACGGATTAACTTGGTACCTCAGCTCCCTGATAATAGGATTTATAATTATTTATCCGTTCTGCCGGAAGTTTTATAAAAAATTTTCAAAAATATTTGCGCCTGTTATTGCATTATTATTGTTAACGTTTTTGTTTACTCATAATGAACCGATCAGGCTGTCAGCTGTATATAAACTTTATGGCTTTTTGAGAGTAGCTAATATTCGAGCTGTCTGCGAATTACTGCTTGGAGTGTGTTGTTACGAGTTGTCAAAAAAAATCGGCAGTATCAACTGGTCTTCAGCATCAAGAAAAATCCTTACCGTTATTGAATTTACATTGATTGTTTCATTATGCTGCTATATTTTTTCACCTTTATCTGAAGCGTGGCAGTATGTTTTCCTTTTTGTTGCATTTGCATATATTGCAATTGTGTTAAGCGGTGCTTCACTAGGAAATGAGATTTTTAACAAAAAGTGGATTAATTATCTAGGTAAGTTAAGTCTGAACGTATATCTTATTCAGTATGTCGGGATTAATATTGCTAAAAAATTTCTGATTTCATCACATTATATTGTTTTTATTATATTCAGTATTGTTGTTTCAATTATTTTGAGTGTTATTATTATGCCGCTTAGTAATAAGATTGTTGCGTTTATTGTGAAGTTGAGTAAAAAATATCATTTAATATATTAAAAGTATATAATTAAAGAGCTTTACCGGCAAATGCTGATAAAGCTCTTTGTACTGTTTTTAATTTTATTTCTTGACTGATTCTGCAATTCCGCCTGCAAGACCTGCGAGGCCCTGAATTTCTGAAGGAATAATGATTTTTGTTGCCTGACCGTCTGCTGCTTTTTCAAATGCTTCAAGACTCTTGATTTTGATGTATGAGTCGCCGGGATCAGCTTCGTTGATATATTTGATACCTTCTGCATACGCTTTCTGAACTGTGCGGATAGCTTCTGCTTCACCTTCAGCTTCGCGTATTTTGGATTCCCTGACTGCTTCAGCATGAAGAATTGCAGCCTGCTTATCAGCTTCTGCTTCAAGAATCTGAGATTCTTTTTTACCTTCTGCAACAAGGATCTGACTTGCTTTTTCGCCTTCTGCTTTGAGAATCGCTTCACGGCGTTCACGTTCAGCCTTCATCTGTTTTTCCATTGCATCCTGAATCTCTCTTGGAGGAAGGATATTTTTTAACTCAACACGGTTAACCTTTATTCCCCAGGGATCGGTAGCCTCGTCAAGAATTCCTCTGATTTTAGCATTGATAGTATCTCTTGACGTAAGCGTGTGGTCAAGCTCCATTTCACCTATGATATTACGCAATGTTGTTGCGCTAAGATTTTCGATAGCGGAAATCGGGCTTTCAACACCGTAAGCATAAAGCTTCGGATCAGTGATCTGAAAGAACACTACCGTATCAATCTGCATAGTAACATTATCTTTAGTTATAACAGGCTGTGGCGGGAAGTCAACAACCTGCTCCTTGAGAGAAACTATTTTAGCTATTCTTTCAAAAATCGGTATTTTGACGTGAAGACCTGTCTGCCAGGTTGTACTGTATGCTCCGAGACGTTCAATAACGTAAGCTTTGGACTGAGGAATGATTTTAACGTTTGCGATTATCAGAATTACAAAGATGAATAAGATAACAAGTAAAACGATTAACATAGGTCCCATAATTAATTATCTCCTTTATTTAACTATAAGTTTTACACCGTCTATTTTTTCAACGGTAACAATGGCTCCTTCTTCAAAAACTGTGCCGTCTGAGGTACGGGCGGTCCAGATTGTGCCGTCAACGCTGACTTTACCGGTTCCAGAAAGGTTATTGATTGTTTCGGTAACCGTAGCTTTTTTTCCGATGTTTCTGTCGGCGTTTGTAGGTGAGAAGGTTTTGCCGTTAAGCTTTCTAACCAACGGTCGTGTAAGTACTAAAGCGATCGTAGACACAACGGCAAAAATAATAATCTGTAAATATAATTCTGCATTGAGTGAAACAGAAATAAGTGCGGCAAGTGAACCGAGCGCAAACCATATTGTAACAAGCTGAGTAGTTGCAACTTCAACTATTACAAAAACAACTGTTACTGCTATCCAGAAATATATCATCGTAAAAACCTCCATTCTTACTATTGTACCTTAATTATATCATTTTAATAAAAAATGTCAATATTATAAAATTTGCCGCAAAATATTTAAAATCATGTTGTAAGAACATAAATAATATGATATAATATACAAAGTATTATTTTTAAAGGGGCAGATTATGTTACCTGATAGAGTTTATGCTGAAATTGATCTTGACGCAATGGATTCTAATATGCGCCAGATCATAAAAAAAATGGAACCTGCAAAGGTCATGGCTGTTATCAAGGCAGACGCTTACGGTCACGGAGCTTTGCGTACGGTTAAAGAGTTGAGTGATATTGGCGTTTATGCTTTCGGTGTTGCTACTGCTGAAGAAGCAATCACATTACGTCGCGAGGGAGTCACTCAGCCTGTTCTTATACTCGGTTATGTATTTGAAAGCAGCTTTGATGAGCTGATTATCAATAATATTGATCTTACGCTGTTTGATCTTGAAACGGCTCAGCTTCTTCAAGAGCATGCAAAAAAATTAAGGCGAACCGTTCTTGTACATATCAAAGTTGATACAGGTATGGGTAGACTCGGCTTACAGCCGGATGATGAGAGCATTGAAATTATAAAATCTATTGATTCTTTACCGAATATTAAAATTGACGGCATGTTTACTCACTTCGCCTGTGCAGATATAAAAGATAAAACTTTTGTAAACAGGCAAATTGCCGTTTTTTCTGATTTCGTTGAAAAAGTCCGCTCATCCGGAGTTGAGATTCCTATCGTTCATTGCTATAATTCAGCAGCGATAATGGAGTTTGATAAACCGTTGTTTGATATGGTAAGATGCGGAATAATCGCATACGGCATGAAACCGTCGCCTGAAGTAGGGGATAACGGTATTTCACTTAAACCTGTTATGAGCATCAAAAGTCGAGTCACGTTTGTTAAAAAAGTCGGCAAAGGCTTCCCGGTCAGCTACGGGTCAACTTATATTACTGATAAAGAAACTGAGATCGCAACTATTCCCGTCGGGTATGCAGACGGCTATCCGAGATTACTTTCCAATAAAGGCAGAGTGCTTGTAAACGGTCAGTATGCTCCTATTATCGGCAGGGTATGCATGGATCAGTTTATGATTGACGTAACAGGTCTCCGTGTCAAAAGAGGAGATTCGGTGACTCTTATGGGCTGCGATAACGGTAAATGTGTTTCTGCTGAGGAGATCGGCGACGTTTCGGGCAGATTCAATTATGAGCTCATCTGCGACATAAATAAACGTGTTCCGCGGGTTTATATTAAGGATAATAAAGTAGTCGATATAGTAGAAGCATTGGTATAATTTGTTTGATGATAAAATAAATCAAATACTTTTTTAAAAAAGTCATTGACATTCTACTTTTTATAATATATTATATTGAAAAATATCAAATGCAGTGAAGATATTAAGCTGTTAAAGCAAATTTTCAGAGAGTTGCCGGCAGGTGAGAGGCAGTAAAATCTTTAACAGAGGTCTCGTATCAGAGCAGAGCTTCGGAAATCAGTAAGGAGCTTCGGGTGATCCCGTTACAGATCGAAGGTTTGTAAGAACCTGATGAGCGGCCTTAGGGCAATACGGGTGGTACCGTGGTTAATTATAATTGATCATCCCGCAGAAGTCATTGATTTCTGCGGGATTAATTTCAGGAGATGTTATTATGAAAAAAATAGGCGTTTCAGATTATACTTTAAAAATTCTTTCTCAGCAAAGAGCAGTTCCGCTTCTTTTCCGTGAAAAAACTGCGCTTGCAGCGGGAATCAACAATTTCGGCGCTGACGTTATTGAACTTTGTGAAATAAAAAATCTTAAAGAAGATAGTATTATTTACAGAACTATATCTACTGCTGTTAAGGACAGCGAAGTATGTATTCCTGTCGGATTTGATAAGAACGGTATCGTCAACGCTTGGGATTGTGTTAAAGAAGCTGCAAAGCCGTGTTTACAGATATCTGTTCCTGTTTCAACAGTTCAGATGGAGTATCTTTATCATCTCAAAGAAGAAAAAATGCTTATTAAAATAGAGGAGCTTTGCAAAACCGCAAAAACATTTTGCGATAATGTTGAGTTTGAAGCTCTTGACGCCACAAGAGCGGATGAAAGTTTTCTTATCAAGGCGTGTAAAAAGGCTGAAGAATGCGGAGCGGTCAGAATTTCTGTTTGTGATGATGCTGGATTGCTGATGCCCGAAGAGTTTGAACAGTTGGTCAGAAAGCTTAAAGATGAGTGTAATGCCGATGTTTATGTAAGAGTTTCAGATAATCTTAATATGGCTGTCGCTTGCGCTATGGCCTGTATAAGAGGCGGAGCTGACGGCGTCAAGACTGCAGTTTCTGGTTATGATGCTTTGCTTACCGATAAATTTGCAGACGCGGTTATTGCAAGAGGCGAATCATTCGGAGTAATTACATCTCTTAAAAAGACTGAAATACATAACGATATAGATAAAATCATTAAAAACATCAGTCATAACGAGTATAAAGCTGTTTCTCCTGATGCTGGTAAAGATAATATTTTTCTTGATGCGGACAGCACGATTACGCAGGTTGCAAACGCTGTTTTATTGCTCGGTTATGAACTTTCGGATGAAGATGCAGGCAACGTACATAAAGCTCTTATGAGAGTCTGCGAAAGAAAAGGATCTGTCGGCGCCAAAGAGCTTGAAGCTATAGTTGCAAGCTCAGCTTTGCAGGTACCTTCAACATATCATCTTGAAAGCTATACGGCTAACAGCAGTAACATCACTACTGCTATGGCTAATGTTATTCTTGTTAAAGACGGTGAAAAACTCTGTGGTGTCAGTACTGGCGACGGACCTATTGACGCTGCGTTCAGAGCTATAGAACAGAGCATAGGATATCACTATGAGCTTGACAATTTTGAAATTCAGGCCGTAACTGAGGGCAAGGAAGCGATCGGATCGGCTCTTGTCAGACTTCGCAACAACGGAAAGCTTTATTCCGGCGACGGACTTTCTACGGATATTGTCGGCGCTAGCATCAGAGCATATATCAACGCTCTCAATAAAATTGTTTTTGAGGAGAAATAAAAATGAAACTCACTTTTTCCACTGAAAATGTAAACCGTGCTTCTTTTCTT
This sequence comes from Oscillospiraceae bacterium, assembly GCA_902789095.1. Classification (GTDB taxonomy): domain Bacteria; phylum Bacillota; class Clostridia; order Oscillospirales; family Acutalibacteraceae; genus CAG-488. The sequence goes on from CADAMY010000029.1 coordinate 12,691, forward strand.
GAAATGTGCCGGTTTGCTTATGATTACGGATATTCGGGTTTTGAAATTTTTGATGCCAAGAGTGAGCGCCGTTCTCATTCGGATTCAGTCCTCAGGAATGAAAATTTATCTGATGCCAAAAGAAAGCTCAATAACCGAAACCTTAAAGTTTCAGCATTGACCTATCCTTACAGTCTTGATTCCGATAAAGCCGACAGCAGTGAATTGAGCACTTATATTGATATGGCGAGAGCTGCAGGGATCGAAACTGTAATTGTTCGTATTGATAATAAACCTGATATGACTGAATTGTCTTCAGTACTTTCTCCGGCGATAAAAAAAGCTGAGACTGCCGATGTTGAGATTCTTTTTGAAACGATCGGATATCTTGCTGATACAAAAAATATAATTGATATTATCAATTTCTTTGCAAACGGAGTTCTCGGCGCAGCATGGATTATCCGCAGTACGTTTTTTTATGCTGGGGAGAGCGCAGAGACCACTATCAAATCTCTTGGAGCATACATAAGATATGTCAGAATAGGTGACAGAAAAGATGATGTAAATGTCCTTATCGGCGAAGGTGATCTTCCTGTCAGCGCATTTATAGATGCTCTTAATTCTTTGAATTTTGAAGGTTTCATCTGTGTTGACTGGAACGATGAAATCAATGACGCTGATATCGTACTTACTCATTTTGTAAATTATATGGCGGGAATTGAAAAGAAACCCGGTGAAAGTATGCCGCAGTATTTCAACCGTTCACATACGGGAACGTTCCCCTGGAAGAAATATGACGTTGTTGACAAAACTTTTTCTCAGGTACTTGACTGTATGGCGGAGAGATACCCCGATCAGTATGCTTTTAAATATACTACTCTTGACTACACAAGAACTTATTCTCAGTTCAGGCGCGATGTTGATAATGTTGCTGCGTCTCTTATTTCACTCGGTGTGAAGCCCGGTCATCACGTTGCGATATGGGCGACAAACGTACCCGCCTGGTTCCTTACGTTCTGGGCAACAACTAAGATTGGCGCTGTGCTCGTTACCGTAAATACAGCCTATAAAATCCACGAAATTGAATATCTTCTCAAACAGTCCGATACCCATACTCTCGTTATGATCGAAGACTGTAAGGATTCTAACTATAAAGAAATTATGGAAGAGCTTTGCCCTGAGCTTGAGAATCTTGAACCGGGCAAGCCTTTGTATTCAAAAAATCTTCCGTTCCTCAGAAACATCATTACCGTTGGTTTTACTATGAAGGGCTGCCTTACCTGGGATCAGATGCTTCTTCGAGCTGAATCCGTTCCTTATGAAGAAGTACGCAGAAGAGCGTCACTTGTTAAACCTGATGACGTATGCAATATGCAGTATACTTCAGGTACGACCGGATTCCCTAAAGGCGTAATGCTTACACACAACAATATAATCAATGACGGCAAAATTATCGGTGATAGAATGGATCTTTCCACGGCTGACAGAATGATGATACAGGTTCCCATGTTCCATTGTTTCGGAATGGTGCTTTCAATGACATCTATGATGACCCATGGCGGTACTCTTTGCCCGATGCCTTATTTTTCACCGAAGTCGTCGCTTGCGTGTGTCACTCAGGAGAAAATAACCTGCTTTAACGGTGTTCCCACAATGTTTATTGCAATGTTCAATCATCCTGATTTTGCAAAGACTGATTTTTCGCATATGAGAACGGGAATCATGGCAGGATCAAACTGCCCGCCTGATCTTATGCGCAGGGCCGCTGATGAAATGCAGATGAAAGAGATTATCAGCGTTTACGGTCAGACGGAGTCTGCTCCCGGAAGCACGATGGGTGAAGTAAACGAAGACATTGATCACAGAGTTGAAACAGTCGGCAGCGCTTTTCCGGGCGTAGAATGCAAAATAATTGACCCTGAAACAGGCGAGGAGCTTCCTGACGGTGAAAACGGTGAGTTTGTCGCAAGGGGATTCAATATCATGAAGGGATATTACAAAATGCCCGGCGCAACGAAGGAAGCTATTGACGAAGAAGGATGGCTTCATTCAGGCGATATCTGCTGCAGAACTTCCGACGGATATTATAAGGTGACCGGAAGACTTAAAGATATGATTATCCGCGGAGGCGAAAACCTTTATCCCAGAGAGATCGAAGAATTTTATCTTACCCATCCGAAAGTTCGTGATGTTCAGGTTGTTGGCGTTCCTGATGAAAGATACGGTGAAGAAGCCTGCGCCTGGATAGTTCTTCAAAAAGGCGAGAGTTCAGATGAAAATGAAATGCGAGAATACGGAAACGATCATATGGCTCGTCATAAGGTGCCGAGATACTTTGTATTTGTTAAAGAACTTCCTATGAACGCCGCCGGTAAGATTTTAAAGTATAAAATGAGAGAGATGTCCGTTGACATGCTCGGATTGAATAAATAAAGTCAAGATTTTTTTAAAAAATATATTGACAAGCGTAATTTGCGGTGGTAAAATATCTTCAACAATTTAATTAAAAAGCTGTGACGAAGACGGAACAGATCTGAAACTCCCAGAGAGCCGGTGATGGTGTGATACCGGCAGCGAATGTCTTGATTCCCATCCCTTCTGAGCCGAAAAGCTGAACGGTTATCAAGTAGGTTTTTCCGTGATTGCTGCGTAAAGGCATAAGGCTTGTTAGAGCCTGAGTGGTGTAGATTTACACAATTTGAGTGGTACCGCGGGTTTGATTTTCAACTCGTCTCAAGTATATCTTGAGACGGGTTTATTTTTTTGTTTTGAAAGGAGCATGTATTATGAGCACACAAACTTTAACTCAGCTGATGGAGATCGCATCAAGAATTAAGGAGATGCGTGAAATTATGGGTTATTCTGTTGAAATTATGGCGCAGAAAACCGAAGTATCAGTTGAAGAATATATTTCTTATGAGAGCGGAAATGCTGATATTCCTTTTACTTTTATTCATAAATGTGCTTTGGCTTTTGGTATTGAGCTTACCGAATTGCTTGAAGGCCAGGGAGCAAGACTTTCTTCTTATACAGTTACAAGACGCGGCAAAGGTCAGACTACTGCTGAGGAAGAAGGCATTACGATCCAGAACTTAGCTCCGATGTTTAAAAATAAGCTCGGAGAGCCGTACTGGGTTAAGTATGAATATTCAGAAAAACAGCAGCATGAACCGATTCAGCTCAAAAGACACAACGGTCAGGAATTTGACCTTATTATCAAAGGGTCTCTTTTAGTGCAGGTCGGTACTCATAAAGAGGTTCTTCACGAGGGCGACAGTATTTTCTACAACAGCTCTACGCCTCACGGCATGAT
>CADAMY010000030.1 GCA_902789095.1 Oscillospiraceae bacterium
TTCATATTTTTAATTAAATTTTTAGCGGCAGCAACTTCCGTCACCACCGCTTTTCTTATTTTCAGGATTTATTTACCCCAACTATTGACAAAGAGCCTAAAAAACCGGCCTCCTGCGAAGCCGGTAAAAAATCAATATTTATCTTCAAGATCTTCTTTTTTCTTTTTCTTTGTTTTGCCTTTTGCTTCAAGGCGGGCTGCTCTTTCCTTTTCCTGAGCGGCTTTTGCTGCTTCTCTTTCAGCAGCGAGCTTTTCGTTGGCTGTGTTGTTGATGCCTACCGCGGTACGGGTGATCTTGATTTTGTTTCTGTCTGCGCCGGATTCGATGATAAGAGAATCCTCTTTAACAGTTACAACTCTGCCCATTATTCCGCCGATAGTGGTGATCTCGTCGCCGATCTGGATATTGTCGCGCATCTGCTGCTCTTCTTTGGTTCTCTTTCTCTGCGGTCTTATCATAAGAAAATACATAACTACGATAATTACGCCGAAATAAATCCACATCGTAGCCGAGCTGCCGCTAAACAAACTATTCATAAAAAATTACCTCCAAATATAAATCCTATTTATTATATATTATATTGCGATATTTTGCAAGTACTTTTTATAAATTTACACTTTGTCAATATAATCGCACGCCGCAAGCGCCGCAACAGCGCCGTCAGCAGCGGCTGTCGTGACCTGTCTTATCCTCTTTTTGCGGCAGTCCCCGGCGGTAAAAATACCGTCAGCTTTTGTCAGGCAGTCCTCGCCCGAATCGGCGTAGCCGTAATCATCAAGCTTAATAAGTGATGAAAACGCTTCATTCTGCGGAATAAGACCGATAGCTATAAACAGCCCGTCGAGCTTTACCTGCTTTATTTCACCGTCAGAGGATTTTACGTTGACTCCTTCAAGCGAATTTTCGCCGATATATGAATCAACGACCGTGCCGAGCATTATTTCAACGTTCTTTTTGTTTCTTAACTGTTCGGCTGATTTTTCCTCGCCTGTTAAATAGTCAAGATTCTGAAAAACGTAGACTTTTTCACAAAGCTCAGAGAGCAGCAGCGCTTCCTGCAAAGCGGAATTTCCGCCGCCTACGACGCCGACTGTCTGATCTTTATAAAAAGCTCCGTCGCATACGGCGCAGAACGAAATGCCCTCGCCTATCAGGTTTTCTTCGTTGGGAAGACCTAAACGCCTGTGTTTCGCTCCCGTTGCGATTATAACTGCTTTTCCCTCAAAGTTTCCGTCGTCAGTCACAACTGTTTTAACGTCGCCGTCGATGATCCCGGTAACTTCACAGCTTTCAACGTCAGCTCCCTGCTCGATCACCTGCTCAACGAGCTTTTCTGCAAATTCGTTGCCCGTAAGCTTTAAAAAGCCGGGAATATTCTCGACCATCGGCGAAAAAGTGATCTGACCGCCGAACGTTTCTTTTTCTATAACGAGAACGCTTTTGTCAGCCCTTCCTGCATACAGGGCGGCGGTAAGCCCCGCAGGACCACCGCCGATTATAATTATATCATACATAATTTCACCCTAATTATTTGAGAATCTTTTTGATCTCGGATACTCCCGTGTATTTGCTCATTTCGCCGTCTTTGATTATAACGAGCGTCGGAGCCTGTTTGATTCCGAATTTTGCGGCAAGATCAGGGTCTCTGTCCGCAAGGATCTTTTCATAAGGGAACCCTGCTTTATCAAGCGAAGCCGCCGCTATTTTGCAGTTCGGGCAGGTTGAAGTAGCAAAGAGATATGATGCGTCTTCTGCTGCTGTGTCCGCTGCGGGAGCCGTTTCTTCAACGGAAGCTTCTTCTTTTTTGTCAAGTCCCTTCTTTTTAAGATAAGAATGAGCGATATCGTAAACCTTGCGGTCTGTGTATTCCTGAGCTTTGCCGTCGTTCCAGTTCTGAACGGGACGGTAATAACCTGTGATACGGCTGTAAACTTCCGTCGGTCTTCCGCATTCGGGGCAGGTAAACGTTTCGCCTGTGATGTAGCCGTGATCCTTGCAGATCGAATAAGTCGGAGACATCGTGTAGTAAGGAAGCTTGTAGTTTTCAGCTATTTTGCGGACAAGAGTTGCCGCCGCTTTCCAGTCAGGAAGCTTTTCGCCGAGGAATGCATGGAAAACTGTACCCGAAGTGTAAAGAGTCTGGAGTTCGTCCTGGATATCGAGAGCTGAGAAAACGTCCTCTGTGAATCCGACGGGAAGATGTGAAGAGTTGGTGTAGTAAGGAGTTCCGTTTTCGTTGGCTGTGATGATTTCGGGGAAATGCTTCTTGTCGTGCTTTGCAAGACGGTAAGCCGTTGACTCTGCGGGAGTGGCTTCAAGGTTGTAAAGATCGCCGTATTTTTCCTGATAATCGGAAAGGCGCTCGCGCATGTGGTTGAGAACTTCAATTGAAAAATCCTGAGTCTCTTTGCTGGTCATATCTTTTCTGATCCAGCTTGCGTTAAGTCCTGCTTCGTTCATGCCGACAAGACCGATAGTTGAGAAATGGTTGTTGAATGTGCCGAGGTATCTCTTTGTGTAGGGATAAAGTCCGTTGTCAAGAAGCTTGGTGATCACCGTTCTCTTAACCTTGAGCGAACGCGCGGCAATGTCCATCATCTTGTCAAGACGTCTGAAGAAATCCTCTTTATCTTTGGAAAGATATGCGATTCTCGGCATATTGATGGTAACTACGCCGACTGAGCCTGTGCTCTCGCCTGAGCCGAAGAAACCGCCTGATTTCTTTCTTAGTTCACGAAGGTCAAGACGAAGACGGCAGCACATCGAACGAACGTCGGAAGGCTCCATATCGGAATTGATGTAGTTTGAGAAATAAGGAGTGCCGTATTTTGCGGTCATTTCAAAGAGAAGACGGTTGTTTTCCGTGTCTGACCAGTCAAAATCTCTTGTGATCGAATATGTCGGGATGGGATACTGGAAGCCTCTGCCGTTGGCGTCGCCTTCGATCATAAGCTCGATGAAAGCTTTGTTGACCATATCCATCTCTTTTTTACAGTCTTTGTATTTGAAGTCAACCTCTTTGCCGCCTACGATACAGTTGAGCTCAGCGAGGTCGTTGGGAACAGTCCAGTCAAGAGTTACGTTTGTGAAAGGACTCTGAGTACCCCATCTTGACGGAGTATTAACGCCGTAGATGAAGGACTGGATGCACTGCTTAACTTCCTTATAAGTTAAATTGTCAGCCTTAACAAACGGAGCAAGGTAGGTATCGAATGATGAAAAAGCCTGAGCGCCTGCCCATTCGTTCTGCATGATGCCGAGGAAGTTTACCATCTGATTGCAAAGCGTTGAAAGATGAGTTGCGGGAGAAGAAGTGATTTTTCCCGGAACTCCGCCCAATCCTTCCTGGATAAGCTGCTTTAACGACCAGCCGGCGCAGTAGCCTGTGAGCATTGAAAGGTCGTGAATGTGGATATCAGCGTTGCGGTGAGCGTTGGCAATTTCCTGATCGTAGATTTCGGAAAGCCAGTAGTTGGCTGTGATAGCGCCTGAGTTTGAAAGAATAAGACCGCCGACCGAATAAGTAACGGTTGAATTCTCTTTAACGCGCCAGTCGTTGATGTTGAGGTAATTGTCAACGATATCTTTATAATCAAGGAAAGTATTGTTGATGTTGCGGATTTTCTCACGCTGTTTACGGTAAAGGATGTATGCCTTTGAAACGTCGTCATAGCCTGCTTTTATAAGCACGCTCTCAACGCTGTCCTGAATGTTTTCAACGGAAATCTGACCGTCAGTGATTTTGGGCTCAAAGTCAGACGTTACCTTGAGCGCAAGGAAATCTACCGTATCTTCGTTATACTGTTTATCGCACGCGTCAAATGCTTTTTTGATAGCGTCTCTGATCTTGTGGATGTCAAATTCAACTATTTTGCCGTCTCTTTTGATTACGTTATACATTTTAATCCTCTCCTTTAATTTTTTTGCACTTCGATAGTGTATCATAGATATTGTTGCGTGTCAACACCTAATTTACAAGATATTGTGGTTTTTTTATTATTTTATACACCTCTGAGCTCAGTGTGCACTATATATTGTGATGCTGCGGCTCTCATTCTCTCCATTTCCTCTTTGCTGACGCCTTCAATCCCCGTTCCGATAAGATTGCCGGAGTCAATAAAGTTCTGAAGAAAATATCTCTTTGCTCCGCGAATCCACTCAGCCGCTTCGCTGATACTTTGAACAGTGTGGAATTTCCTGACGACCGTCGTTCTGAATTCATAATCGGTATCGCCATTCATCAGAAGTTCGACGCTCCTTTCAACCGGAGCAATATCAAAAGAATCAAGCCCGACTGCTTCGCCGTAAAGAGCCTTTGAATTTTTAATATCCATCGCAACATAGTCGGCAAGCTTTTCTTTTAATATATATTCGAGCCTGTCGGGGAAGCTGCCGTTGGTATCAAGCTTCACGGCAAAGCCGAGCGATCTTGTTTTCTTTATAAAATCAAATATCTCATCGCTCACAAGCGGCTCGCCGCCCGTTATAGCAACGCCGTCAAGAAGACCGGTACGCTTTTTGAGGAAAGATAAAATCTCATCTTCGGAATATCTTTCGGCTTCGTTCAGTTCCGTAACAAGCAAAGCATTGTGGCAAAACGGACAGCGGAAATTGCATCCGCCGGTAAAAACAGTACAGGCAACCTTGCCCGGAAAGTCGAGAAGAGTCATTTTCTGCAATCCGTGAAGAACCATAGGCACCGTCCTTTCTTATGTGACCGAAAAACATTTTACCACAACATAATGTGTTTAGCAACAGAAATTTAACTAAATATATGTAAAATTTAACTATTGAAATTTAGTAAAAATATAGTATAATTAACTAAAACAATGCGAGGAGAAAACTATGGACGATATAAAGCTTGAAAAAGAGGACTACACCGATCCCGCCTGCCCTTTCTGCACAGATCAGTATAAAAATGAGCCGCCGGTAAGAGCCGTGCCGGTCGGCAGGATCATACAGAAGCTTGACGAGCATCTCTCTTACAACGACTATGATTCGGGCGAAAAGCTCCTTCTCTACTGGCTCCGGGAAGCTGAAAACGGTCACGACAAGAGAGGCAAGCTCACAATCTGCAACGAGCTTATGGGACTTTACAGAAAGACCGGCAAAAAGGAAAAAGCGCTACAAAGCCTTGAAACGGCTCTTTTTCTCGTTGAAGAAACGGGAATTGAAGACACCGTAACGGCAGGCACGACTTTTGTTAACGCCGCAACTGTCTACAAAGCTTTCGGCTATCCCGAAAAGAGCCTGCCTGTTTTCAAAAAGGCTCAGACTATATATGAAAAAGAGTTGAAAGAAAATGACGAAAGGCTCGGCGGACTTTACAACAATATGGCGCTAACCCTCGCCGATCTCGAAAAATATGACGAAGCGTATAAATATTACGATAAAGCCGTTTCAGTTATGATGAAAAATAAAAACGGCGAGCTTGAAGCGGCGATAACCTACCTCAACATAGCCAACGCCCTTGAAAACGAAAAGGGACTTGAAAACGCTGAGAGCGAAATAGCAAAATTAATTGAAAAAGCATATTCGCTCCTTGATACAGAAGGCATACCGAGGGACGGATATTACGCTTTCGTATGCGAAAAATGCGCGCCGACCTTCGGCTATTACGGATATTTTCTTTATAACAACGAGCTTAAAGAAAGGGCAAGGAAGATTTATGAAAGGGCTTGAAATCTCAAAAAGCTTCTATGAAGAATACGGAAAAGAACTGTTTCAAAATGAATTTAAAGATATAAAAGACAAAATCGCAGTCGGTCTTGCCGGCAGCGGTTCGGAATGTCTCGGTTTTGACGATGAAATTTCAAGAGATCACGACTTTGAGCCGGGATTCTGCATATTCCTGCCCGGTGAGGATATTGTTGATAGAAAGACGGCTTTTCAGCTTGAAAGAGCATATTACAAGCTCCCGAGAGAATATATGGGACTTAAAAGAAGCTTAGTCAGCCCCGTCGGCGGAAACAGGAACGGAGTTATCAGAACGGCTGATTTTTATCTGTCAAAGGTCGGCGCTCCCGACGGCAATTTAAGCGTTCAGCAATGGCTGACTATCCCCGAGCATTACCTTTGCGAAGCGGTAAACGGCGAAGTTTTTGAAGATAATTACGGTGAATTTACAAAAATCAGGAACACTCTTCTCAATATGCCCGAATCAGTCCGCCTTAAAAGGATTGCGGGCAGCGTGATTTTAATGGCGCAGGCTGGCCAGTACAATTACGAAAGGTGCATGAAGCATAAAGAGACGGGCTCCGCTCAGCTTGCGGCGATAGATTTTGCAAAGAACGCTATGAAGACGGTTTTTCTGCTTAATAAAAAGTATATGCCGTTTTATAAATGGAGCTTCAGGGCGATGAGAAATCTTGAAATACTCCCCGAGCTTGCGGACACGCTTGAATATCTTATTTCCAGCGAGAACGACGAAGACACAGCCGAAACAAAACAGCTCGTAATCGAAGACGCCGCCGTTATGATAATAAACGAAATGCAGAATCAGGGAATCACAAAAGCCATGTGCACAAACCTTGAAACTCACGCCTACTCGGTAAACGACAGCATCGAGGACTCGGAAATCAGAAACATGAGCATCTTTGCGGCAGTCTGACAAAATAAACAGCACACGAAGAAAAACAAGCAGTGAATGCCACCGCTTGTTTTTATTTATAAGTATTTTTTTAGTGTTTCAACAAAATAATCGGTAAACTTTTCAGCTCCCTGAATATTAAGATGATCAATATTATAAAAATCCGTGTTTTCATCTATGCCGATTTCCCCGATGTTTTCGTTAAAATCGTAAAAGTCAAAGCCGTTCTCGTCAGCAAATTTTCTTACGGAAAGCGAATCTCCTTTAGTCCAGCACGATACGGGAGTTTTGAAAAGGACGAGCTTTGCTCCGTTTTCCCTGCAGGTTTGAGCTATGTTGAGTATCGCCTGCTTACACTCTTCGGGAATGATTTTTTCATTATAATCGTCCTTTAAAAAGTCTATTTCATGCTTTTCAACGTGATCTCTGCCGAAAAATCCTCTCGAAGATATAAGAGCGTATTTTTTCGGATGCAGAACAACGTCAAAATCCTTTTCTTCGCCGAAAGAAAAATCGCCTATAACCGTCCACCTGCTGTGATACAGAAGTATCGGAGCGTAAGAATATTTAAAAGATTTATAAAAATTATTATCGCACACCTTCATAGCCGTTCTGAATTTAGTGACAGACGGCTTCATCGGAGTAAAATTCCACGATAACGAATTGTCATGAACGTCCTTATCCGCAGTAAAAATATTGCATACTTCAAGCATCACAAGCTTCGGATCCTGCGTTTTCAGCGCCTCGCTGAAATAATACTCGGTCTGAGTCATATTTTGAGCGCTTGCGCCGAAATCGTATGAGCTGATGCCGTATTCATTTGTAAGCCGCCCTGCATCAACCGAGCAGAACATCTGCGACGAGCCGAGAAAAAGCGCGTCAATGCTGTTCTTTTCAAGGTATTTATATCCCTTTACAACAGGCGTGGAATCCTGCAGATATGTCGGAACAAAGAAAGGCTGAACTGCAAAAAAGATAATCAGAAAAGCCGCAATGCCGCTGATTATTTTAATTGACCACCTTAAAAAATTATTTCTGAACATAGCTTCACCTTAAATCAGAATTCAAAATAAATAAAGTTGCTTGCAATATACTGCTCACCGTAAGCGCCGAAAATAATCAGACCGAAAATAAGCACAAGATAAAACGCAAGACGAACAGCGTAAGGAGTGCGGCTGATTATTCCGCTGACGGTTTTTCCTTTTTCATGCAGAAGATCAACGGCAATAACACAAACAGCGCCGACAGCTATCAGCATAAAATTACGCACGAAGCCGCCGTTTACAGCGCCGGAATACATAACCGTCAAAAACTGACCGAGAGACGGAACGGCAATCAGTCTCTTTATCATGCCGAGCGCCGCGCCCATGGACTGCGAATTGAAGAATACCCACGCGAACATCATAAGCGCAGTACAGCGAAGCGACTGAAAAACATGCCAGTACAGCTTTTTATCGTCAATTTTAAGCATAGCCTTGATTTTTTTGAAAACAGGCTCAAAAATCTCACCGAGGAAAATATATATAAACTGCAGAATGCCGACGCCGAAAACGTAATTGAATCCTGCGCCGTGCCATGCGCCGATCAAAACCCACAAAATAAACATACCGATATAAGTGGGAATATTTCTGCCTGCGTTTTTGCCGAACTTTTTCGTGAGCGAATCACGCATCTTTTTAAACAATGCTGATTTCAGAATCGGATAAAAAACATAATCCTGAAGCCAGAGACCAAGAGTGATATGCCAGCGTTTCCAGAATTCAGACATATTTTTTGAGAAAAACGGCTGCCTGAAATTTTCCGGCATCTTTATGCCGAAAAGCTGACCGATGCCGACGACAATATCCATATAGCCGGAAAAATCAGCATATAGCTGAACAGCGAAGCAGAATATGCCGAAAAGGATGCCCAGCCCCGAATAATTCTGATAATTATTGAAAACCTCGGCGGTATAAACGCCGAACTGATCCGCAATGCACAGCTTCTTTATATATCCTCCGAGAATTCTCAGAAGCGCGCCTCTGACCTGATAAAGCGTGAGAGTCTTTCTCTCATCAGAGCATATCTGAGGCATAAGATCGTTGTATCGGTTAAAAGGTCCCTGCATGATAGAGAGGAAAAATCCGCCGTATAATATTACGTTCAACGGATTCTTTTCAGCAGGAATTATATCCCTGTTTACGTCAACAACGTAGCCTATCAGCTGAAGCGAATAGTAGGAAATGCCGAGCGGCAGCAGAATATTTTCAGCGCTCCAGAGTTTTAAATCAAAAATGCTGCTGATATCAGCGGCGAGCACTTTATAATATTTGCACATAAAAAGTATACCCACCGTCACGGCGATAAATGCCGCGGCAATAAGCTTCTGCTTTTTCTGATATGATGCTTTTACTGATTTTCGGGTTTCTTTATCGGCTGTTTTTTTATTTTCAGACAGCCAGAGGGAATACCCGTCTTTATACTTCTGAATCAAAATACCTGCGCCGAAAGCCAGCAGCGATGTGCCGATCATTACAAAAATTCCCGCAAAGCTGAACGAAAGATAAAACAGTATGCTCGCCGCAAGAAGCACCCACCGGCGTCCTTTGGCGGGAATCACCCAATAGAGGGCAAGCGCCGCAATAATAAACCCCAGAAATTTAAACGATGTTATAGTCATTATTTATTACTCAGACCTCGTCCTCAATGTAGTCAACCATTTCGCCAACGTTTTTCATCTTAACCGTAGCGCCCATGGTAAATTCAATTTCAAATTCATCCTCAATTGCCGCCAGCAGGGTTATATGACGAAGGCTGTCCCATCCGTCGATATCCGCAGCGGTAGTTTCGTCGCTTAAAATTATGCTGTCATCGTCAAAAACGTCAGCGAATACTTCGTTGAGTCTTTCATAAATTTCTTCTCTGTTCAAGGTGATTTCTTCCTTTCTATCTGATAATTTCTATTGACGGATTTTTCTTTTCATAAGAATCAAGGTTAAGCTTCCATACGGTATTGCCGTCTTCATCCTCAGAAACCTTGCTGAATCCCATTCGTGAGTAAAAATCCCTGACCATATTGTTTTTCGGCGTAGGATAATAATATCCTATAATGGACGAAAGACCTTTATCCTTTGCGTCATCGGCGAGCGCATCGAGCATAGCGTCCTCCATGCCTCTTTTAAGCACCCGGCAGCTCATAAGCCACAGCCTCATATGAAGCTCTTCGCCCTCGATCTGACCGGAAACAACGCTTACAACGCCGTTGTCGCCGAATTTGTCCTCAAGCTTGCCGTAAAGGCAGATATAATCTTCTGACATCTGCATCATTTTAATATCGCTTTCGCTGCATCGAAGCGTTGTGAGATTGAACTGATTGCTCTTGTTGGTAAGCTGAGCTATCCTCTGAATATATACAGGCTCAAACTCCCTTATCTGAGCCTTCATTTCAAGGCTTTTGAGAAAATCCTCAAAGCTCCCCGTATTTTCCTGAAGCTGAACTCGCCTTGCGTTTGCTTTATACATTTCAGCTCTTGAGAGATCGTCATTCGTAAGCGATGTAACCTCAAAGAAGCCGCTGCGGTCGATCATGCGAAGGTAATTTTCAACCCTGTCCATCTCAGGAACGCTGACTCCGAGATTTGCCTGCTTTACGATTTCACGTTCGGCAGGATTATCGTCAATGAATACAAAGCTGTCCGCACCGAGATTAAGCTGAGCCGCAATACTTTTCATATTCATATCTTTATTGTTCCAGTTAGCTTTTATTGAAGCAAAATCATCGGGCTTTAAAGATGAATCAGGGTGATTAAGACCTGCAAGCGCATTTTCCTCATCGTTTTTACTGTTCACGGCAAGAAGAATGCCGATCGATTTGAGCTCCTTTATATACTGCTGGAATTCGGAATATATCTGGCCGACGGGAACTTCGGGACCTATCTGTATCCCCTCAACTCCGTCGTCGCCGACAACTCCGCCCCAAAGCGTATTGTCAAGATCGCATACAAGAACTTTTTTATTTTTGCCGTAAATGCTCTTTATAATATCGGCAACGCTTTTTGCAAGCAGCGGAACAGCGTCAAGGCAAAGGCTGTATTTATACATATGCCAGTATAAAGGGTTGCTCCAACCCTCAAGCCCGTAGCACGCGGCAAGAAAATCAACGTCGTTTATATAGAACGACTTATTCGCCTGCGAATAATCATACATTTTCTGATTAAGTCTTGAAATAAAATTCGTGCGTCCCCTGTAATCCGAAATATCGCTGCTGCCCAAAAGCCTGAAAGCAGGGCGGTCAAAATTATCCTGGATAACGGGGCAGTTAAACTTTTCATTAAGCTTGTCCCACATAACGGCAAAATGAGCGAACGTATCCTCAAGCAGTCTGTCGGCATCCTCTTTTGAATCGGAAACACACGGAAAAGCGGTGATATTCCGCCAGTTTGTGTGAATATAAACAATATCCGGGTCAAATGAATCAAGCTCTTCATTGCCGAAAACAGCGTCCTGCCAGAACTGAGCATATTCCGACTGATAAAAAACGGGTTTTATGCCGTAATTGAGCAGAAAAAGCTCAAGCTGATCAACTATCTCGTTTGTGGTTGAGCCGCCGAGAACGGCAATTCTTTTTTCAATGAAGCCGCCGCGTGAAAGCAGCTCGTTTTTAATTTTAAGTTTCTTCCTCAATAAAGTTTTACTCTCAACAGGATAATCAAAATATGACATCGCCATACCTCATTCAGAACATAATTATACATTTTAACAGAATAATTATATCATTTTCACGATTTATGTCAACCCTTAAAAATATACCGCTCGTTAAAAAAATAAATTAATCTGATCGACATATAAAAAGACCTTCCGTACCGAACGGATATATTCGGCGGAAGATCTTTAAGTCTGTATTCAGTTTTTAATCATTTCATCAGCCGATAAAATGATCTGCCGTGCGGTCTTTTACTTCTTTGAGCGAGGCGTCGCTGCCTGTTCCGACCTGTTTGTAAACGTTTTCTCTGTCCGGCTTGAACATCTCGAATCTGCTGCCGTAAAAAGCAATATGTATGAGCGTAAACAGCGGAAAAACAAGCGGAACTATCTTATTTTTTGACACGCTGTTCCACACAACAGCAGTAAACGCAACGCAGTTTCCGAAGAAATTCCATTTATTTCTGTTTGTGATTTTTTCATTGACCGTACTAAGCTGACTTCCGGTTAAAGGCATACTCATACCGAGAACTTTGCCTTTAGCGCGGTATGCTTCAACGTTATAATAAAGTCCGCTGCCTTCTGCCCGGCTGATTCCGAATGTGCCTGCCGAAGCGCCTTCGCCGGGAGCTACGTCAAGCGCGCCGACTTTTATTGTTTCATCAGACGTGTTTTCAATGTATATCCAGACGTGACCGAAAATCGTGAATTTAACGCAGGCATACATCATTGCAACTATTTCATTTTCGTCAGGCTCCGGCTCCTGCGGGTCTGTCGGCTCGCCGGGATCATCAGGATCATCAGGATTACTCGGATCATCAGGGTTTTCGGGATCCCCGGGATCATCAGGGTCGGCAGGGTCGTTATTTTCTCCGTCTTCGGATTCAAGCGCTTCATTAAAGGCGGATTTTATCTCTTCAGCCGCTGAATTCAAACTGATTGCTGATGAAGCAACGGGAAGAGAAAAGACAATGCAGATCATAAGGATAACCGAAATAAGTTTTTTGATCGTTTCCATAATACCATTCCTCTCATATTTTTAAGGTGTTCCTTAAAATATAAGACGAAACGAACTGAAAAAGGACACACTTTTTTTAAAAAAATAAATATTTTTAAAAATCAAGTGTCATTACGGCATAAAAATCGTCTTAATATACAGAGGCAAAAATAAAATGCGGAGGATCGAATATGAAAAAATTATTTGCAGTCTTAATTATTATGGGAATTCTGATCAGCGCTTATGCTCCAACGGCTCAGGCAATTCTTATCGGCACTGAAGAAGTAAGTTTAACTAAAGCATCTTCTTATGATTCAAACACATTACAAGAAATTGAAAATTTGGAAAGTCAGCATCCCGGACTTATTAACTACATTAGAAATGAAATAAAAAAAGGAAATACCGTCATATATCTTTACGACTGGAATATTCCATATGACAGCAGTATTACAACTAAATTGATGTTATATCTTTTTTCCTACTATTTATCAGATATTAATTATTTTAACACAATTGGATTAAGTTCGCTAAATAAAACAATTTATCATATTACAATCAAAACCGATTTTACCAAAGAACAAATATTAACAGCAATAGATAAAATTGAAGAAAATACAAATAAATTAACCTCAGATTTAAAACAATTAAATGATGTTGAAAAAGCATTGATAATTCATGACAGACTGATTCAAAAATGCTCATATGATCAGAACAAATTGTCAAATGAACATTATGCAGCAACTTCATATTCGACATACGGAGCTTTAGTTCTTCATACGGCAGTTTGTGCCGGTTATGCCTCAGCATATAAAGCGCTTCTGAATAAAGCGGGAATCGAAGCGTATATCTGCACTTCAGAATCAATGAACCATGCCTGGAATATTGTAACCGTCAACGGTAAAAAATATCACGTTGACTGCACTTGGGATGATTATGATATGCATATTGCATACGGTTATGTAAGGCACGCAAATTTTCTTCGGTCAACGCAAGGAATTATAAGCACAGGTCATGCAGCAGACATAGATTCAACACCGACTGATACAACCTATGACAGCGGGCAGTTCTGGTCTTCTCTGAAAAAAGGAATTCAATGTATTAACGGCACTATGTATTATCCTAAAACCATTTATAAAGAAGGCACTTATTTGATGAGCGTCAAAGACTTTCAGTATTCAGAAAAGGCTTGTAAAATTGACGGAAATTATGACAAAGTTGCCTCTGACGGAAAATATTATTACTACAACACTTTAAACAATATAAAAAAAGTTGATGTCAATACCGGAACAGTATCAACAATATATACGACATCTGACGAAATAGCAGGGTTTAAACTGACAGACAATATAATTACTATGGATTTAGGGCTTATAGACGAATATTATACACTTGATTACAGAAGCACTCATACTGTAAAATTCACTCTGCCCATGCAATACACGATAACTTTTTCCGGCGCGTCCGTTACAAAAATATTATATAACAACGAATTATACGGCGAACTTCCCGTTCTCGGCAAAGACGGATATGATTTTATCGGCTGGTTTGATGAAGATAATAATTTAATAACTCCTGAGACGCCGTTTACAAAGAATAAAGACCTTGTTTTATATCCGCGCTTTGAAGAAAGAATCGAATTAAAATCAGATGTTCCCGCTGTTCTCGATAAAAGCGATAATCTTTTAATATTATCAGAGCTTTGTGATATCCCGTCGCTTTTTATATCGGATAATATACAATTGACAGGCAGCGGTTCTACAGGATCATCCGTAACGGCAGGAAGCAAAACCTTTATCGTCGTCCTCAAAGGAGATTTGGACGGCGACGGACTCATCGACGCCAGAGACAGCGTTTATACAGAATGTCTTATCGACCAGATGATCGATTCCGATCCTATGTATCAAAGCGCGGCAGATTTTAACTGTGACGGAAATATCGATGAGGAAGATTTGGAGATTATCACAAATAAAGGATTATTTATAAACAATTAAAAACTTTTTTATAAATCAGTCAATTTTTAAATATTGAATTTACGTTGACATAAAACATTGATCATGCTAATATAACAATAAAGATCGACTTTCATTGTTATAAGGAGGAATCATTGTTGATTTACACACCAATGATAAAAAAGGCATTTAAAATATGCTGTGAAGCGCATTCAGGTCAAACGGATAAGACCGGACTCCCATACTGCCTGCACCCCGTTCATCTTTCATATCAGATGGGTGATGATGAAAACGCTGTCATCACAGCGCTTTTGCATGACGTTGCCGAAGATACAGACATAACTTTATCTGATTTGGAGCAGGAAGGATTTAATAAAGAGATTATAAAAGCTCTCACCCTTTTGACGCACGACCCGAAAATACCGTATATGGAATATATAGAGAATATCAAATCAAATGAACTTGCAAAAAAAGTAAAGATCGCTGACCTTACCCATAACAGCGACTTATCCCGCCTTGACAAAATAAATGACCGGGATCTGGAAAGGACTCAGAAATACAAAAAAGCAATCCAAATCCTGAACGGTAATGATTAAATTATTTTTGAACTATCCGGAAAGTCTGAAAAAGAGCTGTAACCTCATGGCTGCAGCTCTTTAAAATTTAAATGTAATTTTTTTAAATCATATTGAAACAAATCGCTTTACGGAATCGTTAAGATTGTAAATCTCGTTTTTCAGAAATTCGGGGAATACGACCGTATTCTGAAGCTTATCAAAAGGCAGCCATCCGACAACTATTTTATCATTGTCTTTTTGAGGAAAAAACTCTCCGTTATCGGGAATATCCTGATTTTCGCATAATTCGACCAGATAATAAAAAGCGATATTATGCTTTAGTTTTTCGTCCCCTTTTTCAAAGCACTCTTCGATCCACAACAGACGTTTACATTTAATATCAGCGCCTATTTCTTCTGATATTTCACGAATCAGGGCATTTTCCGAAGTTTCGCCTGTTCTGACGTGACCGCCCGGCAAAGCAAAATCCGTTCCGTTTCTGTCTCTTTGCACCAGAATTTTATTATTCTTAATTAATACGGCGGCAGTTCTGAAACCGCAGGAGTAATCGTCAGTTTCAAACGACCAGTCTTTGTACATATTTTTTCCTCCAAAAACTGATTTACCGTAATCTATATTTATTTCGGCAAACAGGAATTTGTCAAATTAAACAAAATTCAGAATCATTAATTATTACATCAAAGATTAAAACGGAAATGTAATGATTTCTTCTTCAATTTGTAGGGGCTGTCGACTCGGCAGCCCGTGATTTTCAGCAAAATTAATACACAAATGGTCGCCGAGGTCGTCGACCACTACAACAGCTTGCCGTGGGAATGGTCTGTTCATTTCAGCTGCAGTGCAGAATTTCGGCTTTATAAACACTCTACAAAACTCAATTGATCGATCTCTTTCATTTCATCATACTCAAATAATGTGCACGTTTCAATCGTGAAATTGCGGTGTTGCCGTAATAAAATCAAAGGCTTTCGCCT